>CAMQVM010000225.1 GCA_947038135.1 uncultured Rikenellaceae bacterium | reverse complement strand
AGCTCTTTAGAGCGCCGCTTTTTTTTAAAAGCGTAAATAAAAATTGTATTACCCCCAAAAACAGCTATATGTTCTGTTTTTTGGGTGATTTATTAATAAAAACCATACCTAAATAGTGGAAATAATTATATTTAAGGTTTTGCGAATCTCCCTATATATATATGACTAAAAACTGAGCATACAAATAAAATAGCAGTTAACAATTAAGTAACAATCTAAAACAGTAATCATAGCGACTTAAAAGTAAAAAAAAGGCTGCAATAAGAGATAAAACTCCTATTACAGCCTATATATATATAGTAGACCAATCAATTATTCAAAGAAATCATCTTCTTCTACAACAACAGCAGTACTATCAACCACAACCACTGGCGCAGCGACATCTGCCGATGAGCAGCTAAATGATTTCGCACCAACAGGTTTAACAAACCTATCTTTCTCGCTAATACCTACTGAAGGATCTGCGTATACCTTTTTCATAAATTCACCATAAACAGGAAGAGCAACAACAGAACCCTCGCCACCACGCAAAAACCTAATACTATAATCTTCACCACCAACCCACACTCCAGCAACTACCTTAGGAGCGATGCCGATAAACCAAGAGTCGGAGTTATTATTAGTAGTTCCAGTCTTGCCACCAAGCTCACCAGTAAGTTTATAGGCATAACGAAGCCTACCTGCTGTACCTCGATCAACAACATTTTGCAACATCTTTAACATAGTATATGAGCTCTGCGACGACATTACATCGGTGCTTTGAGGTGCAAAAGTAGCTAACACATTACCATGCCTATCTTCTATACGGGTAACAAATATAGGCTCAATATGAACTCCTCCATTCACAAAATTGGTGTAAGCGCTAACCATTTCATATAGCGATGCATCTGCTGTTCCCAAACATAGTGGCGGCTGAGGGTCAATATAACTCTTTATACCTAAACGATTAACAAACTCTGCAACTGCTTTTGGTTGGTTTGCCTGCTTCATAATCCACGCTGAGTAGTTATTACGGCTACGAGCAAGACCCCACCATAGCGGATGCAGTTCACCAAGCTGTTCAACATTACCCGCCTCTTTTGGCGACCATCCATTTATCATAACAGGTGAATTTGGCACGGGGTCACATGGGCTAATACCCATTTGATCAATAGCAAACGCATATACAAACGGTTTAAATGTAGAACCTGTCTGACGTTTTCCTTGACTTGCCATATCATACTTAAAAAACTTGTTGCTTGTACCACCAACATACGCTTTAAGATAACCCGACGATGGCTCTATTGCCACAAATGCCGAGCGTAAAAATTTCTTTGCATGAAATATAGAGTCATAAGGTGTCATTAAAGTATCAATACCACGCCTTTCTTTATAGTCAAACAGTGTCATATCGGTAGCCACCTTAAAGTTTTTTTGTATCTCATCATCTGAGGCTCCATCATTACGCATTACACGATAACGCTCGCTTTGACGAATTGCACGCTTCATAATAGATGCTTTTTGATCTTTAGTGATACCAACAAATACCGACCCTAGATTTTTCACCTGTGCATCAAATCGAGGCTGTATATTATTTGCCATATTCTCATATAACGCATCTTCTGCATACTGCTGCATTACAGAGTTTATGGTAGTATATATTTTAAGACCGTCTCTATATATATTATATGAAGAGCCGTCAGCTTTTTTATTTTTGTTAGTCCACCCATATAGGTTATTTGTAGCCCACATCTCTTTTGCCACATTGTAGTCCCAATCATTATAGTACCTCGACCTCTTTGGCTCTGAGGCAGTAATATATTTCGCTAGCATACTTCTAAAGTAGGTAGCAACTCCTTGATCGTGAGATACTGGTGCATAAGTTAGATTTATAGGTATCATTTTTATAGAGTCGCACTGATGCTGTGTCATATACCCAGCAGTTTGCATTCTGTTAATGACAATGTTACGCCTAGCAATAGATCTGTTGTAGTTACGCACTGGCGAATATAACGTTGGAGCATTCACCACACCAATCAAAAGAGCAGCCTCTTCAACAGTAAGCTCAGATGGCAGCTTATCGAAAAAAGTTTGTGATGCCGACTTTATACCAAAAGCATTGCTACCATAGGCTACAATATTAAGATACATTACTGTAATCTCCTCTTTTGTATAGTTATATTCAAGCATTCCTGCTGTGATCCACTCTTTCATCTTTGAAAGAACCATGCTAGATGCACGAGCTATCGATGATGTATATATTGTCGTATCACGAGGGTATAGATTTTTAGCCAGCTGTTGCGAGATTGTACTTCCACCACCCTGCTTTTGTCCCATCAAAACGGTTTTAACAGCTACACGACCAAGACTTTGAATATCTACCCCAGAGTGCTCATAAAAGCGAGAGT
Source organism: uncultured Rikenellaceae bacterium (assembly GCA_947038135.1). Taxonomy (GTDB): domain Bacteria; phylum Bacteroidota; class Bacteroidia; order Bacteroidales; family Rikenellaceae; genus CAMQVM01. The sequence goes on along the minus strand of CAMQVM010000225.1, from coordinate 1,384 downwards.
CTTCGGTAGCCACAAGTGCCGCTACAAGAAATGGTGAGAGCTCATGATAATCTATAAACGAGCGATTTTCCACAAAGAAGCTACCTAGCGCAACCCCATCTTCAGATATTATCTCAGTAGATATATTGCTTCGAGGATTTTCAAGCTCCTCAAATGTTGGCAGGGCTCCAAAACCTCCCGATGCTATTACAGCGAGCAAGATACCAAGTGCTATAGGTGGTAATACCATGCAAGACCAAAAAATTATTAAAAACCGCTTTTTGTTCTTCACCTTAAAGAAGTTTGATATTTTCGTCCCTATTGTCTCTGTTTTAGCATTAGGTCTTGTTACTCTTGTAGGTCTTATTACTTTAGATACTTTTTCCTGTTTCAATATTTTCATCTTTTTCATCTTTTTGAGTTAGAACCTTAATTGCCTCTTTAGCACCTTCATCATCTAGCAGTGATCGTTGCACTCTACCGCTTTGATAGTGATATGCCCCAACTATATACGACTCTAACAGAGAGGTGATATCATCATGGTTAAGCTTTAGATCCTCTTCTAAATTTACTTCAAGCTTTTTCTCTATACTTGCCAGTTCATCTTCTATTTTTGAGTAGTACCTCTCTTGCTTCAAGGTCTCTTTAAATTTATCAAGATAGTAATCAGTAGCAGATTTAGCGTCAAACTTCTTATCTTTTAGGTATATAGCAAAATCATCTATGTCGTTCTGTGTAAGTACGAAATTTTCAGCAGATGGTGCTACACGATTTTTTTTGTAATACTCTTTTACAAACCCTCTAATATAATCTTTACGTAATAAATTATATGTGAACTTAGTCATATTGGTAGACTCAAGCTTTATATCAGGAGTGATACCGCCACCATCATACACTTTGCGTCCACCTTTTGTAGCAAACTCTTTACGCAGAGAGTCGGGAATAGCTCCCACGCTACCATCTTCATTTCGGTCTGAGAAATCGACAGCTTGAATACACCTACCACTCGGAATATAATATTTAGCGGTTGTAATTTTCAAAACACCACCATTACCAACAGACTGTGTAGACTGCACTAACCCCTTACCAAATGTACGGTAGCCCACTATTGTAGCCCGATCAAGGTCTTGAAGCGCTCCAGCAACTATCTCACTAGCCGAAGCAGATGAACTATTCACCAAAACCACTAATGGTAAATCTTTTGCAATAGGTGCCGAGTTGGTATAATATATTTTAGGCTCTTTATACATACGCCCATCAACACGCAGTACCTCAGTACCCTTATCAACAAATAGCGATAGTATAGATATAGCCTCTTGCATAATACCGCCACCATTATTTCGTAAATCAAGCACTAGCGACTTCAGCTCTCCACCCTCTTGCAATTCTATAAGCGCCTCACGCA
>CAMQVM010000224.1 GCA_947038135.1 uncultured Rikenellaceae bacterium | reverse complement strand
AAAAAGCGGCGCTCTAAAGAGCTCGCAAAAAGCACCTACACGCCTTAGGCGCTTGATGGCTCCCTTCGGGAGCTGGCTAATTTACAAAACCAAGGTTTTGCGAATTAGCCTATATATGCGGCTTAGGTCGGCTCTTCTTAATATTGCGAATCTACCGATATATGAGCTAAAATATGCCGATATTGTGGCGCAGATGAAGCATGAGATTGGTTTGAATCGTGCACGATATGGTGATAGTGATGCTACAAATACTAATTACAGCATTTGTTAACTTAAGAGTTGTTAATTCAACACTTGAAAAGTTCAATAATTTAAATGCTGAATTACTGAGCTGTTAAATATTTCAACAGCCCAGCAATTCAGCATATAAATTTGCAAAACTATATTTTACGAATCAAATATATTACTTATTTTTCAAGCACCATGCGAATCATCTTCTCATAAGCCTCAGCATATATATGCATTCCCCAATCGCTAGGGTGAATAGCCTCTACTGTGGCGTCATTAGGTAGTGCTATTGTATCATAGTCAAGGTGATAAATATCCGTTACGCCATCGGCGATCAGCTTATCGAAAGCAATTTTTTGCGATTTTATGCTATTCTGTTTAAGCTTTGCAAAACGCTCATAAGCGTCCGAGTGTGGATAGCCAAGGTGGTCAGTAATAATTATAGGGGTGTTTGGGCGTGCTACTCTGAGTCGCTTGATCTGCTTTACTATAAGTGCCACTAAATCTTGCTGTTTTAGGGCTTGTAGGTTAGGCATACAATCTATAATATATACCTCTGCATCGATATCAGCAATAGCATCAATCAAAACATCTTCCAAGCGTCCGTTGCCTGAAAAACCAAAGTTGTAGAGTGGCATATCCATCTTACGGCTTAGAATAGAGCTCCATATCATTCCTGGTCGTGAAGCACAAGCTCCTTGTGTTATGGAAGTGCCATAAGCTACAATTGGTAGCTTCTTTCGTGGTTTAATGAAGTCAAAGTTTGCTCCATCGTCTACACCTATCTCTAGCCACTTTACACCATTGTATGTTGGTAGAAATAATCTATATTCATATCCTCCACTATCTCTATAATTAATATCTGTGTAGTTGAATGCAACAGTGTCGGCAAAGTTATATTTAGCTGCCAGCCATATATTATCACCTTTTTTATCTTTGGCATATAAATCTACACCGCTCACCCCCGTAGATGGCATGTGAGGCAGTGAATAGCTTTTAGAAGTTGTGGTGTAGCGCACTATTATATTTGGTGAGTTGGTCTTAAAATTTATAGATATACCAGCTGTGTGTGTGGCTAAGTGCCAAACCGGTTTGCGCACCAATGATTTTATGGTGTCAGGTAGGCGAGAGTAGAAATTTACTCTCTGTTCGTTTGGTTTCCACTGCCCTTCAAGAGGATTGAAGCTGTTGTTTTGCGGGTTGTGCCATTTTACTTGTGCAAAAGATGAAACTGAAAGCAGAGCAAGTAGTAGTAAAAGTGATATTTTATTCATAATGCAATATTTTAATGATTTTGACGTATACAAATATAGTAATAAATAGCTTAAAAAAGCAAAATTATTCAGTAATTTATTAAATTAAAAATTATTTAATCATTTTTTTGCATAATTATGTTGTTTGCTCGAATATTTTTAATACATTTGTGTACTGATGTGTAATAAAGTTTAATATATAATAATTTATGAATTTATCGTTTCAATCTTTTCTGTGTTGTATCTCTTTTTCAGTACTCTCTTTTCAGGGGTTCAGTCAAGATGTTGCTAGAGTCGAGGGGCTCAAAGATAACAAAGAATATATGTCACTTATGAAAGATCAACATAAGCTAGAAGTTAGTCAAGATTCTGTTATCTCTTTGATAACTAAACAGAAGCTTAGGTTATCGACGCTTGCTGAGTCGCAACGCATAGAGGCAACAAGTGTAATTTTAGATCTTGAGGGAGCTCTGTTTGAGGTGCGTAGTAAGCTTGGTAACATTAAAAACAGGTCGGGCATCATAGAGCAAGAGTATATTATAGCTAGCTTAGAGAGCGGAGATATAGCTCCTGTCGAAGATGCATTGTTTAAAGAGAATAATACTGATACTGATATATTAAAAACAGATAGGCTGAAAAAAGAGATTCCTACTCATTTGTATAATTTAATTTTAACAGGTGATAATGTAAAGGCTGAAATAGCGAACGATTTCCGTTTTTTAATGGGAAATGTAACCGATCTTGCAGACATAATTACAGCATATAGTAGTGAAGGTGACCAGGTTTTCGGCGACTCTTTAGCTATGCATTTTGATAGTTTGGCTAACGATATATACACAACCGATGTAAATGCTACCAAAAGGTGGAACAATGTATATGAGGCGCAAATTGATCAATATAATAGACTGCTAGATAAATTTAATGCTCCTAGCACTATTGTTGATAAGTTAAATGAAAAGAGTCGAAAAGTGCGTAATGAAGAGTCGAATATAGAAATAGAATTTATAGCACCATGTATCAGTAAATATGTTCGTCAGCATTATTTAGTGATGCTGTATGAAAAGGAGATAGCCGAGATACTTAATCTTACAGCGGCATCTAAGTGGCTCGATGAAGCTATGCATAAAATAGACTTAAAGCAGTATGATGTAAAAAGATTATATCTGCCATTGCAAGATATGATCGAGTATAAGCCACTTAAAAGAGCTTCATCTACGGCTCATACATCTAAAAAGCCACCAACTGAGCTGATTATACCCACTCGTGGGGAGCTACATAAGGTAGAGATTGGCACATATAGCAAAAAGCTTACTACCTTTACCTCTCTGTCGAAAGTTAGTCCAGCAGAGTTTATGCAGCTTGAAAGCGGAAAATATAGGTACTGGGCAGGGGCATACAAAACTGTTGAAAAAGCGCAAGCTGCCTCTAAAATGTTAAACAAGCTAGGTTTACGCACAAAAGTAGCATCGTGGAAAGATGGTGTAAATAGTGTTGATGATGGCTTAAGTCTTACAAAATTTAAAATTGAAATGCCTTTTTATACATCTACAATTATAGATATTGTTGAGGCAAATGCTCCAGGAAAAAAAATTACTAAAAACAGCGATAAAGATGGAGTAGAGAGTTACTCAATTGCTCTTTTTGTTACTAAATCTGAGGCACAGAAAGTTGCAGCTTTGATAGGCAATGAAGCTAAAGTTGTTATAGCACGATAATTAAATGTTTAATTAATACTTAATACTTTATACTATGGATATCCTTATAATTGTTATTTTAGTTCTACTAGGGCTAGTTCTTATTGTTACAGAGATACTTGTGTTTCCAGGTGTTACTATTGCTGGAATCGGTGCTGCTGCGTCTATCTTCGGAGCGATGTACCTATGTTTTATAAATTATGGATCGTTAGCTACTGGGTTGCTATTTGTAGCTATCATTATCTTGGCGATTTTAACTTTTATGTTCGCTATACGGTCTAAATCAATTAAGAAATTATCTCTTGAAAAGAGTATTGATAGTAAGAGCTCTGAAGATGCAGATATCTCAGTTGCTATTGGTGACAAGGGGTTTTCTACCACTAGGCTAGCACCAATGGGAAATATTATTATTGATGGAATGAGTTTTGAGGCTAAAAGCCGAGATGGTTTTGTTGATGAGCGTGTGCCAGTAAAAGTTGTAGGCTTTGAGAGGTCTGTTGTTATTGTAACCACCTTTATATCGTAAAAACTTTTTTTTATTATAAACACTAATATTATTATTATTATGACCGAAGTTTATTTTATTCCCATTGTCGTAGGTTTATCGCTAG
>CAMQVM010000223.1 GCA_947038135.1 uncultured Rikenellaceae bacterium | reverse complement strand
GTGGAGATTGTGGCTATGCGTAGGTTGTTTAGCGATGAAACTTTTTTGCAGGTTACACACGTACCACGCATATTTGCTTGTGTGAAGCTGGTGCTGCAATTGTTACATTTATATATACTCGCTGGTCGGTCATAATCTACCCCTATATGGTGCAGTGCCTTATTGCATTTAGGGCATATAAGGTCTCCTTTGTTCATATACGATGTTTCAATTGCGATATTGGCGCACACAAAATGGTGTAACATATTTAGCAGATCTATATCACACGAGCCACATTTAGGGCATATCTCAGTATATATTATATGCGAATGGTTACAATATCGGCAATACTGCACCACATCAATTATATCTATACGCTCAATGTAACTGTTATCAATATACTCTTTATAAATTGACAATAAAGGTTTTAGAGATATAAGCTTATGCTTCATGTAAAACTCATAGATAGGCAGGGTATATCCAAGCAACGCCCCCTTTTGCAGCCTTGGTGTAGGAATACCTCCTCGTGAGAGAAAAAACCTAAATATGCCCACAAGTATAGTTCTATCATTTAGCTTTAAGGCTTCGTCTTTGATCTCTAAATTTAGCTTTTTTAACCTCTGCTGAACCTCATCTATTTTACTTATAACACTAGACTCATTATAATCGACCGACAGACCATCTGCAGCTTCTTTTAAAAAGGGAAGGTTCAAAACTTTTTGGTTGATGAAAAAAGGCTTTAAGTAGAATGCTTTTTCAATTAACGGATTTAGATGTAAAAATTGCGCTGCCACTAAGTCGCTATTTTCACTCAGAAACATCACTGCGTCAAAATCGCTATGTTTAATATTGTATTCACTAGATATTTGAAAATCATCAGCAACGAGTAAAATACGCTGCTCTTTTGTATTTACTGCTATATTCAAACTGTTCTTTGTTTCCATAATTATGGTTTATATTGTTAAGCGCTACCAATTTCTATTATATCGTAGCTTTACAGGTAGCCCATTGACTTGATATTTAAGAGGTAAATTTGCGGTACTATCAATTGCTACTCTTACGATTGCTGCCTCTCTACCTGCCGAAAATTGCCCTAATTTAAACGAGCTGACATCTTTCATAAAGGTGTTATTTATTTGAATTGTCCCATCACCAAAGTACTTGGGTCCGAAATATATCTTTACCTTCTCATCATTTTTCATCTCATTTAGGAAACTAGGCTGCATAATCATCTCAATATATATGTTTCCACGCCCCTCTACTACGGGGTAGACCAGCATTATAGACTCTCGTTTAAACACTAGGTTTCCTGGGTGTTTATTGATTGTTAGAACAAGCGTTTTTTCGGAGGCTATTACATATTGAAGAATCCCACCAAATTTATGAATATTTTCATCAATAAATTCTCGTGTTTGAGTAAATGGATCTATAACCTGTTGAAAAGAGCTACTCTGTTTTACATTTACCGAGTCGACAGATCTTGAGTAGTGGCTAATCATATTTCGTGTGTAATCTATTTTTTGTTTTATACTCTCTATTTCAATAAGATAATCTATCTCATCGCTTCGAGTATTTAGCCCTAACGAAATATTTTTATTGGTTTTGTTGGCTAGTTTCTGTAGAAAGGTTTTTTGGGTTATTAGAGTTCTCAGCTCTAATATCTTCGCACCTTTAGCCATGTTTAAATCATATATCTCTTGCTGATAACCATTAAGCTTAATTGGGTTTAACACCGAATAGAGCATATCTGTATAGATATATATTAGCATAGTATCGCCAGCATTAATAACGTCGCCAGGCTCTACTTTTACATCAAGCAGAAATATATCATTCATCAAATAGACATCATTATGGTGCGATATGATATTTCCTTGAAAGGTCGAAACATACAAATCTTTAGTAAAATACCATGTTAAGTAGCCAAATACAGAGAGAAAGAATATGGTGAATATTATCTGCTGTTTATTTATCTTTTTCTTAGGCTGGTTAATAATAACATCTTGAGGATCTATCTGCTTCTTATGTGAGAAATTCTGCATTTTAGTAATGTTATTAATTAATTAAACTTTCAATAAGAATCTCCCTGTTTTTTATTGTGGTATATATGTTTGCTAATACCATCAGGTAAGTATCATATTGGAAAATTAACTGTTCAAATGATGATAGGTTATTTTGGTACATCATTTTTCTGTTTAATATATTTTGCTTTATCGGTTGTAATATCGCTACTTCAGAAATTAATTTATTATTTAGCTCTGTTAAATCTTTAGTTTTGCTGTTGTATATAGCTATAAGCCCCTCATGTGCATAGTGTTGCTCTCTTTTATTGATTAATATTTCATGGCTTGCAACAGCTTTGCTTCTTTTATATTTTAGTGTTAAAGGAAACCTTACCGATGCCCCAATATTCATATTACCGTTCAACTTAGTGCTAATTTTCGACCCGAAATATTGTGTTTTGATATAGAGGTCAATATCCATCTGCCTAAAGTAAGAGTTTGCCTTTTTGCTTAGCTCGAGAAGCTGCTGCTCTACTGGATATTGCTTCAGCTCAATACTATTATTTATGTAAGTTGTAAACATACCCACTGTGTCGAAGGTTATATTTTTTTGATACTTATCAACATCTAAAAGCTGCATAGAAGCACCATCAGCAGGAATATCAGTAATCAAAGAGTTGATATTTAGTATCTCTATCTGTATCTCGGCAACATCGCCATAGAGTGCTCTTTGCGACTCGTAAAGGTGCTTTTTCAACCCTAATATTTCATTTAATAAATATATCCTTTGCAGAGATACAAAAGATATCATTGCGTTCCACTTCTGCTCGCTCTTTAGGCTTTGGTTCTGGTTTGATATTGCTTGCAGCTCCTTTTGAAAGTCATAGGAGTGCAACAAGCCCTCTAGCTCAACTATTTTAAAGGCTGGTTTTCGCCCAAAAATAGAAGATTTCAGTGCGTCCCATTTTAATGTTACCTGCATTCTCTCTTTAAAAGGGTAGATCTCCTCTTCTGAAGGGTCAACTACAAGGATTCCCTTTTGAGTATTATACGAAAATCGTATAGAGAGCCCCGTTTGTGCAATATATGCTTTTTTTTGTGCATTGATAAATACATCCATAGAAGAGTTAAATATAGAATCTACATTTAACTCTTTACTATGATGATTTGGAACATCAATCGGTTTTTCTCTGAACAGCAGAGAGTTTAACTGTTCTAAATGGCTATCTATCTTCTCTAAAACCATCTTATCGGTTGCTGCATCTGCCCCCTGAGCACGGCACGGCACCGAGCATAGATAGATAAATAGAGGTATAAATAATAGTCGCACGATCATAGTCTTTCGTCAATCATCTCTTTTGGCAACACCCCTTTAATATCATAAACAACACCATTATTCTCTAACATATCTTTAATTGGCAGCTGCTCAAAGCAATCATGCGAAACAGCATATATAATGGCGTTATACTTTTTACCTTCTACTAGCTCTTTAAGGATTGGTATCTCAGTATCTCTATTAACCCACGGGTCATATATTGTTATATCATCTGAGTACTCTTGAAGGCACTTATATATATTCACAACTTTAGTATTGCGGGTGTCAGGACAGTTCTCTTTAAAGGTGAAACCTAATATTAAAAACGATGCACCTTTCACAATGCTCCCTTTTTTATTCATCTGCTTTATCACTCTGCCAACAATATACTCGGGCATTTTTTCATTCAAACGACGTGAGCGTGATATTATATTTGGCATATAGCCATGTCGTACCGATTTTCTGATTAGGTAGTAAGGATCAACGCCAATGCAG
>CAMQVM010000222.1 GCA_947038135.1 uncultured Rikenellaceae bacterium | reverse complement strand
TTCAGAAAACTATATCTGTGTTAGGCAAGACCAAGCTCCTGTAAAGCTGTTTGATAAAAGTGGAAAATTTGTAGCTAACGTAGGTCAATTTGGGCGTGGACCAGGTGAATATACATCGGTTGTAGATATCATTATTGACGAAGCTGGCAAAGGGATCTATCTTACATCTATGAGTAGCCAGTCGGTGCTGAAATATGATATGGCAGGTAAATTTGTTGAGGCTATAAATTTAGATGACAAAGCGAATAAAGCTCGTATGGCTCTTCAGCCTAATTCAGTGTTGTCGTTGGTTCATTTCTGTTTTAAAGATATTGCAAAAAACAAATTTACAATTGCAGATATACAGCTAGATAAAAATGATAGCATAGAGTATATATATAATGAAAATATAGCATCTAATCTGAAAAATGACAAGGGGCAAAATACAGGTTTCAATGGAGAAATATGGTCATATAGAAACGTTCCAGGGTTATCTTTTTCGATGACTCATGCCGATACTATCTATAATTATAATGCCGAGAAAAACCAACTTAATGCGTGCTTTGCGCTTGATATGGAAGCTGAGAAGCGAAAAGGTCATTTTATTATATTCAAAGAGTTGCCAAATCATTATTTAGCTCTTGTTATGGGAAAAGATAGCAAAACTATACTTGTAGACAAAGATGATGAAGTGGCTTATGAATCGTCTTTTGTAAACGACTTTATGGGGAACCTAGATACTCCATTGAAGTTTCAAGATGGCTACTTTTTTGCAACTTTCGAGCCATTAATATTAAAAGATAAAATAGATAAGCATTTATCTTCGGGAGCTTGTCCTACTGATCAAGTTGAGAAGCTAACAAAGCTTAAAGAGTCGCTTAAAGATGAAGATAATAATGTGCTATTTTTAGCTAAGCTTAAAAAATAGTGCCGCTTTTTTTTAAAAAGCGTAAATAAAAATTGTATTACCCCAAAAAACAGCTATGTGTTCTGTTTTTTGGGTGATTTATTAATAAAAACCATACCTAAATAGTTGAAATAAGTATATTTAAGGTTTTGCTAATCTCCCTAAATAGTTGAACATAAGTATATTTAACGTTTTGCTAATCTCCCTAATATAAAGAGGGCTGCTATCTAATGTTAGATGGCAGCCCTCTTTAGTAGTTTAGTTGTAAATAAAACTCATTTATACAATGACAAACAAATAATTACATCTCAATCATCTCAACAACCTGCGTTGTTTTATTGAATTTAACAATACAGCTAACATTGCGAAGCTCAGGTAGTATTTCGCTTTTAATTGTGTTGTAATTAGGAAGCTTACGAAGCTCTAAAGTCTTAACCCAGTCAGACTTGTCGCTATTAGCAATCTTTAATATCTCAGATTTGTTGCTTAACGATGAGTTCGAAACCAGCTCACAAAATCCTTTCCAGTTTGCTCCAGTAGAAGAGGTGTTGATCAAATCTGGCGAGATACATAAATCAGATACAAGCATATTGGCAACAATCTCTGCACGGTCATTTGATAGAGCGTTGTTGATTTTAACAGTTCCATCTGGCGATGCTGATCCAACAACGTCTATGCAAGAAAGTTTAAGCATTTTATTGCTGTTAACATCTGCTACAAGTGCTTTTACCTGCTCAATACTCTTTGCATTAGTCTCAGTGTCTACATTGTCATCATTTATTATGAAGTAGATAGCCTCATGCAGTTCCATAGGAATTACAACATCTTTTGAAACCTCTTTGTAAGCAGGCTTTGCAGGCTCTTTGATAAGAATACCAGAGGCTATAACATCTCTGTCATATACGGTATTTTTACCAGCGCAGCAGTTGTGAATAGTCCATCCTACAAGTTCAGAGTCAGGCATCCAATCTTTTACTGGTACACGTAAGTCATAGTCAATAGACATAGGCTCTTTGCCAGGTGTTACTCTGATAGCTTCAGGAAGAAAAAGCTCTTCGCCTTTCTTTAGCCTCTTTTGCTCTTTTCGTGCTGAACGTTTTGTGTTGATAACTACTGGTTGTAGGTCGTATACATTTGCAGTGTTTAAAAACTGCGGTTGATAAATTACTTGTGATTTTCCCTTTATGTAATCTTTAGGAATAACAAGCTTGTAGTTAATGTCTACAACAGGGTTTATATCGCCCTCGCCCTCTAATACAAGAGATACAGGAATAGTAGATAACTGCTCCCCTTTTTGTAATCTCTTAATGCCGCTACAAGATGATGCAATCACTGTTGTAGCTAATAGAATAAAAATAATTCTCATGGTATAATATTTAAATAATTAATAATTTATTACATCACCTGCAAAAGTTGTGCTAAATATTTATTTTTTAGATATAATCTTATAAATAATTTATTGAAGTGATTAAACTATGGTGTATATCTGTATTTTATGGCAAAAATATCAGTTTAAATAAAATGCAACACATTGAGAGTGAGTTTTAAATGGTAGCATTTTAATGTTTTATAAAGTGATTATTTAATATTGATATCATAAAAGCAGTTTGTTAACTATCTTATATTACGAGTTTTAAGTTTTAATATCATATATTTAAAGCTATTTTAATGAAAATATGATAATATTTTTGTATATTTGCGGTTGAAAATAATATCAAATAGTAAGCTATAATAAATATATGGGTAATAAATTTTTATTGTTAGGAGACGAAGCTGTTGCACAAGGCGCAATAGATGCAGGAATTAGTGGTGTATATGCCTACCCTGGTACTCCTTCTACAGAGATCACAGAGTATATACAATCTAAAAAAATAGAGGGTGTGCACTCTGATTGGTGTGTTAACGAAAAAACAGCTATGGAGGCAGCTCTTGGTGTTTCGTATGTAGGTAAGCGTGCGCTTGTTTGCATGAAGCACGTGGGGCTTAATGTTGCAGCAGATGCTTTTGTTAACAGTGCATTGACAGGTGTTAATGGTGGTGTTGTGGTGCTTGTTGCTGACGATCCATCTATGCACTCTTCTCAAAATGAGCAAGATAGTAGGTTTTATGGTAAGTTTGCCTTTACACCTATCTTAGAGCCATCGTCGCAGCAAGAGGCATACGACTATGTGCGTTACGGGTTTGATTTTTCAGAGAATGTGGGACTGCCAGTTCTTCTTAGAATCACTACACGTATGGCGCATTCACGTGCTATTGTTACTACTGGTGAGGGTGTTAAAAGTGCAGAGATATCATTTCCTAAAAATCCTGCTGACTGGATTTTGCTTCCAGGTAACGCACGCCGTAGGTATAATGAGCTGCTAGCTTCGCAACAACAGCTAGAGCTTGAAGGTGTAGAATCGGGTCATAATACCTATATTGATGCTGCTGATAAAACTGTTGGTATTGTAGCTTGTGGTATCGCCTTTAACTATGTAGCAGAAAATTATGATGGTGTTATACCTCATCCAACGGTTAAAATTACACAATATCCGCTACCTGTCGATATGCTTCAACGTCTTGTAGATGAGTGCGACTCAGTGCTTATTGCAGAAGAGGGGCAGCCTATCGTTGAGGAGCAGATACGTGGTATATTACGTGGCAAATATAATATTAAAGGTCGCCTTTCGGGTGAGTTGCCTCGTGTAGGTGAGCTTACTCCTGATAGTGTGCGTGCAGCTTTAGGTATAGATGCTTTTGAGTTGCTTACACCAGCCGATAATGTAGTGGCTCGCCCGCCAGCTCTTTGTGCTGGTTGTGGTCATATTGATGTATATGATGCGCTAAACAAGGTGGCCAGCGAGTATGATAAATATCGTATCTTTAGTGATATTGGATGTTATACGCTTGGTGCACTACCTCCATTTAGGGCT
>CAMQVM010000221.1 GCA_947038135.1 uncultured Rikenellaceae bacterium | reverse complement strand
CAACAGTGCGTGAGGGGGTGATGAAGATGGAGGAGATACAAAATCCTACTATCGCCACGGTTAAACAGATTGATATATCTAAGTTTGTATCTGATAGCGACTATGCTGTTGAGGTGCTAAGCCGTGAAATAGTAAGTCAGAAAATTAATATTAAAGGAGCACCAATAATTGTAGCTGGAGGTTATGGTGTTGGCTCGAAAGAGAATTTTGCAATGCTTCATGAGCTTGCGGCTCTACTTGGTGGAGAGGTGGCGGCTTCTCGTGCAGCTATTGATGCTGGCTATTGCGAGCACGCTAGGCAGGTAGGGCAAACAGGTGTAACTGTTCGTCCAAAGCTATATATTGCTTGTGGAATATCAGGGCAAATACAACACACCGCTGGTATGGATGGGTCGGCAATGGTTATATCTATCAATAATGATCCAGATGCACCAATCAACAAGCTCGCCGATTATGCTATTATTGGAGATGTGAAAGAGGGTGTTACAAAGCTGATAAAGTATTATAAGCAGAATACAAAGTAGTAGTAGAGTTTAATTTTAAAACTTAATTTTAAAACTTAATATTAAGATGGCAAACTTCTTTTTAGATAATAAAGATATTCAATATCATCTTGATCATCCATTGATGAAAAAGATTGTAGCTTTAAAAGAGCAAAATTTTAAAGATAAAGATAGTTTCGACTATGCACCACGTGACTTTGAGGACACAATGGACTCATATACAAAGGTGTTAGAGATAATAGGCGAGATAGCAGCTGATACAATAGCTGTAAATGCTGAGGGGGTAGATAAAACTGGTCCGCAGGTGGTAGATGATAGAGTTATCTATGCCGAGGGAACAACCAAAAACCATGAGGCGCTTACTCGTGCTGGGGTGTATGGTATATCACTGCCACGTAGGTTTGGGGGGCTAAACTTCTCTCTTGTACCTTATGTTATGTCGTGCGAGCTTGTGTCACGTGGTGATGCAGGGTTTGGAAATATATGGGGCTTGCAAGATTGTGCTGAAACACTGCATGAGTTTGCTAGCGAAGAGATAAATGCAGAGTTTCTTCCTCGTATTAATAAGGGAGATACTTGCGCTATGGATCTTACTGAGCCCGATGCAGGTAGTGATCTTCAAGCGGTAATGCTTAAAGCTACATGGTCAGCCGAGAAAGATTGCTGGTTGCTTAATGGAGTGAAGCGTTTTATTACTAATGGCGATGCTGAAATATCGCTGGTTCTTGCACGAAGCGAAGATACAACAACTGATGCACGTGGTTTATCGCTGTTTGTGTATGACAAAAAACACTTAGCTGTTAAGGTGCGACGTATAGAGCATAAGCTTGGTATTATCGGTTCGCCTACCTGCGAGTTGGTGTTTACTGATGCTCCTGCACAGCTTGTAGGTGATCGAAAAATGGGGCTTATACGCTATGTGATGGGGCTTATGAACTCGGCACGTCTTGGCGTTGGTGCTCAATCGGTGGGTATCTCGGAGGCTGCATATCGTGAGGGGTTGAAGTATGCTCATGAGCGAGAGCAGTTTGGTAAGGCTATTATAGAGTTTCCAGCAGTATATGAGCTTCTTGCAAATATGAAAGCTAAGCTACACGCCTCTCGTGCTATGCTCTATGAAACAGCACGTTTTGTAGATGTATATAAGTGCTACTATCATATTGCTAAAGAGCGTAAGCTTGAAAAAGAAGAGCGTGAAGATATGAAAGCTTACTCACGTATATCAGATTCATTTACACCTCTACTAAAGCTATTTACTAGTGAGTATGCTAATGAAATAAGTTACGACTCACTGCAAATACATGGCGGCTCAGGATATATGAAAGATTATCCTATTGAGAGGTTAGCTCGTGATGCTCGTATCACTAATATATATGAGGGAACATCTCAACTACAAGTTGTGTCGGCTATGCGAGGGGTAACCACTGGTGTATACCTATCGCAGATACGCAAATATGAAGCTCAAGTTGTAGCAGGTGAAAACAGTAAGCTTCTTAGTATGCTTAAAGATATGACTGAGCAGTATGAAAAATCGGTGAAGCTTGTAACGGGGTGCGATGGCTCAACTCCTGATTATCTCGATTTTCATGCTCGCAGGCTTGTAGAGATGGCAGGTTATATAATTTTAGGTTACCTGCTGCTTATACAGTCGGGTGAGTGCGAAGATTATAGGGTTAGTGCAAATGTGTTTATCCGCTTTGGGGGTGCCAAGGTTAAAGGTTATAGCGAATATATAGCAAATTTTGATGTTCATGATTTAGGCGTTTTTGAGTCCTTAAAAGGTGAATATCTATAATATATTGTAGAAGTATTATGGGGCTGCAATAATTTTTTTATGCGAAAAATTTGTAAAGTTAGATTTTTTCAGTATATTTGTAGCGTTAGACAGAAGAGAGGGAGCCATTTGGCTCCCTCTCTTGATAAAATAAAACCACTTTTAGTTATGATATCGGTAGAAAAAATAGAGGGTATTGTTAGTGAATATATCACAAGCAGTGAGTACTTTTTAGTAGATGTAAAAGTATCAAGCAACAACATTATCGAGGTGTTAATCGACAATATAGCAGGTGTAGATATCACCTACTGTATAGAACTTAGTCGTCATATCGAGGGCTTTTTTGATAGAGAAGTCGAAGATTTTGAGCTTACAGTAGCTTCGGCGGGTATATCAGACCCTTTTAAAAAGCTTCAGCAGTACTATAAGTTTGAGGGCAAAGAGGTAGATATAGTTGCTAATACAGGTGCTAAATTTACAGGCGATCTTGAAAATGTTAATGAAGAGGGGTTTGAAATCACCTTTGAAGTTAAAGAGCTTATTGAAGGCAAAAAGCGTAAGCAGGTTGTTGTTAAAAGAGTAGCTTTTGCTTATGTAGATGTAAAATCTACTAGGGTGGTTGTTAAGTTTTAATAAAAGAATAATAAAAAATATAACAATGGACAATACAAATTTAGTGAGCACCTTTGCAGAATTCAAGGAGCTTAAAAACATTGATAAATCAACTATGATGAGCGTCCTTGAGGATGTGTTCAGAAATATGTTGATTAAGACCTATGGTTCAGATGAAAATTTTGATATTATCATCAATACTGATAAAGGTGATCTTGAGATATGGCGAAACAGAACTGTTGTAGAAGATAACGATTTAGATTCAGATATAACAGAGATAACACTTACTGAAGCTAAGAAAATAGATGAGTCTTATGATGTTGGTGAAGAGGTTTCAGATGAGGTTAAATTAGCCTCTTTCGGTCGTCGTTCAGTGCTATCTCTACGTCAAAATTTAGCATCAAGAATACTTGATCTTGAAAAAGCTGCTCTTTACAACACTTATAAAGAGCGTGTTGGTGAAATTGTCATCGGCGAGGTTTATCAAGTGTGGAAAAAAGAGATCTTAGTATTTGATGATGAGGGAAATGAGCTTCTTCTTCCTAAGATAGAGCAGATTCCTACTGATATATTCCGTAAAGGCGACTCTGTTCGTGCTATTGTATCTCGTGTAGATATGCGTAACAACAAGCCTGTTATCATTTTGTCAAGAACAGTTCCTGAATTTCTTCATAAACTTTTTGAAATTGAAGTTCCTGAGATTGCAGATGGTCTTATTGTTATCAAAAATATCGTACGTGTGCCAGGTGAGCGTGCTAAGGTTGTGGTAGAGTCTTATGACGAGCGTATCGACCCAGTTGGTGCTTGTGTTGGTATGAAAGGATCACGTGTTTACTCTATCGTGAAAGAGCTTAGAAACGAGAATATAGATGTTATCAACTATACAGCAAATACAGAGCTGCTTATACAAAG
>CAMQVM010000220.1 GCA_947038135.1 uncultured Rikenellaceae bacterium | reverse complement strand
TCGGTAGACTCCTCTTCAGGCACCGCCTCCTCGACAGCTTCAATATATTCAGCATTAAACTCTACATGTAAGAAAGCATCCTCTATCTCTTCTGGTGGTAGTTGAGCTTTGTGTGCAACCTTTGGTTTTGGAGATGTAGCTACAAGTGGCACACTTCTCGTCAAACCTACGATAGAGTTTTCATTTAAGGCTTTAGGTTCTTGAACTTGCTTAGGAGTATCACCCTTAGCCAACTCAGAGTCCTTAGGAACAATGATGAATAGCTCCTTAAACAACCACCCGATAAAAGATATGAGCAGAAGAATTATGACTATTAATATCGCTATTACCATTGTATTGGGACTGAATATCGAGTTTTGTGTACTGAGTTAAGCAGCTCTTTATGCTCACTTAGGTGGTTACGCAGAATATTATCCACATAACTACCAAGTGTAGCTCTTTTCCCTCCAACACCTTGAACTATCTTAGTCAATGCTTCGTGCAACTCCTCTGACACATAGATAAGCTGGCGGGTTGGCACATCGACCTTAGATAGGTATTTGATACGGTAGCTGTCTATCTCACCTTTACGCCCTTTGCGTTTAGGTGCTGGCTCGATGTCAACATCGTTGTCATAAAACTCTTCTGTAGGTGTATATTCTGGTGGGGCATATCCACCTATGCGAGGTATGCCACGTGCTACTGCACTCTTTAAGGCTTGTTCATCAATCTTTGCCATATCGTTATAGTTTTATAATTTGTAAAATTTCATCTATTAGCTCATCAAACCGGCTACCTTTCAACATTCTACGGCTACAAGGAAAGAGTGTTGAGCGAAACACGTCACGGCTACCTTTGGTCATCTCTTTTCGGTATCGCTTCGTGTCAGGAATATGAGTATGCAGAAGCGAGAGTCCTAAATCGTTGATAATCTCATCGTACGTATCATATAGTGCTGTACGCTCTCGTGCATCAACCATGTTCCAATAGAGGTATAGCCCCTTTAATTGTGAGCTATCACTATTTATTAATAGATCTCTAACAGCAAGAGCAAATGCAAGAGAGCTCTCAAGAACAATTTTGTCAGATGTTATTGGAGTGAATATATAATCCAACTCCGATACGCACTGCATCACTCCACGAGAGTTTACAGTTCCGGGCAGATCGAATAGCACAATATCTATTTTGTGATCTCCTTGCTCTATGAAGCTTCTAGCAAGGGTAATAGCCTGGTTAGGTGGTGAACATAGTATGGTATAGGCAGGCTTGTTGGTTACTACTATCTGCTCACCAAACTTACGTTCAAGTATGGGGTCGCTCTCTACAATTTCCATGTCACGCTCTCTCATACGGTGCAGACTATACTGCCCCTCGTCGCAATCAATCACTAATATATTATAGCCTCTTTGGTAGTGTAGAAAACTTGCGGCAAGTGTTGTAAAAACACTCTTCCCTGCTCCACCTTTTTGTGTAGAGAATGCTATAAATAATGGTTCGTTTCTAGTCATATATTTTTTGTTGTTTGGTTATTCAATCAAATTTAGGCAGGTAGGCAAATATGTACAAGTGAGTATCAATATCTGTTAAATTGCAAAATCAATATGATTTGCACATATACTAACGACTGCCCTATTATAAAAGTTCGATGCTGCAAAGTATTTTTGGAAACAAGGAAACATGTTTTCAAGTTTTCAATATGTATGTACTCCAAGTGTTCTGACCTTGAAATAATCAATATAAATCACCTTGCTCCTTTAAATTATACTGCAAAGTAAAACCTAAAAATTCAGATAAAAGAAGATTTACAAGTGGCTGAAATAGAATGAAAGGTTTTGAAATACAATGAAATACCTTATCGTTAGAATAGCGCGAAAATAGCAATTACCTTTGTAGCCAGATTAGATATCAATCCATTTTAGTGTATTAATATTTGAGTCGTGGATATATCCCATCCGCTTCTCAAAGTGGATTATTCTCAAAAGGAGAATAGCAAGTTATGTCTTGAGTAACCCGAAATTATTTCGGTTACTCAAGGACACTTGCTACTGCCATAGTGGCGTAGATTATTGCCAGACCTCCGAAGTCGTAAATGGCTTGATAACTAATTGATGTAAACCACTAAAATTTTAAAGTATGACAGAAAAACAAGGGTTTCTACCAGAGAGTGGAAAGAAAGTGGGCAGACCGCCCAAAATTGACAAAGCAAAGCATTGTGTCATGGTACGCTTTAACTCCGAAGAGTATGCCGATTTTCTCGATATGTTCGAGACCTCAGGGGTGAAAGAGAAAGCTACATTTCTAAAAAGACACCTCTTTGGTAGCGAGTTCAAGGTAAAAACATACGATGAGAACACTTTTAACTCATACCAAGAGCTAAAGAATATAAAGGCTGAAATACGTAAAATTGGTGTCAACTACAATCAATTTATAGCAATACTTAGGAGTAATTTCACAGAACAGAGAGCTGCAACAACAGCAAAAAACTCAGTCAAACTACTATCAGACATACTCCTTTATAATGAAAGAGCACTTAGTATCACACTGCAATTAGTGCGTAGATGGTTGCCAAAATAAGCGTTGGGAACTCTCTTTATGGTGCACTATCTTACAATCAATTAAAGGTAGAGGCAGGAGAAGGGAAGGTGTTATCTAGTAATAATATGGTAGAGAATCATAACGGTGAATTAGATATTTCAAGTGCTATGAGGAGCTTTGAACACCACCTATCACAGAATAACAAAACGAAGAAACCGATACTACATATCTCACTAAATCCACACCCAGACGACAAGTTATCAGATGATAAGTTTGTGGAGTTAGCGCAGGACTACATGGAGCGTATGGGCTATGGTGAACAGCCATATATAATCTATAAACATGAGGATATTGAACGTCATCACATACATATAGTAACAACAAATGTAGATAAACATGGATGCAAAATTAAAGATGGAAATAACTTCTATCTCAACAATAAGGTGTGTCGAGAGCTGGAACAAAAGTACAACTTAAACCCTGCAACCAAGAGACAAGAGGAACGACAAGCCTTTACATTTAAGAAAGTAGATGCCGCTAAAGGGAATACAAAGATACAGATTGGCAATGTGATTAAACCTCTTGCTGCAACCTATAAGTTTCAAAGTTTTGGGGAGTATCGAACTCTCCTTGCACAGTATAATATATGTGTGGAGGAGTCGAAAGGTGTTCGAGGAGGGCAAGCCTATGAGGGGTTGATATACTATGCTACTAACGGCAAGGACGAGAAGATTAGTAACCCTTTCAAATCATCTCTATATGGAAAATCTGTTGGTTATAAGAGTATTCAAGATAAGTGCAAAAAGCATAAGACAACTATCAAGAATGAACGACTAGGGAGTGAATCCGCCACAAGAATCAACAGCGCCACCAATGGAATCAGTGATAAAGATAGGTATATAGAGGCTCTAAAAAGAGAGAATATAGATGTACTGTTTCGTGAGAATGACAAGGGACGCATATATGGAGCAACGTTTATAGACCACAACAATCATTGTGTATTCAACGGCTCTCGATTGGGTAAAGAGTTTTCGGCAAATGCTTTTCAGGAGTTATTTGATAATCGCACAACTACTACGCATAACGAAGGTACTGAGCATGGAAATCATGAACACACCACTACGCCATCTTACAGTGAAGATGGTGTAATGGGTGGTCTTTTAGATATACTATCAACCGATGCACCAGGTGACGACCCCGAAGAGGAGGCATTTCGTAGACGATTGAAAAAGGAGCAGCAAAAAGGGCGTAGGCTCTAATCTTCTTTCTTGCAACAGATCGGAAGAGCA
>CAMQVM010000219.1 GCA_947038135.1 uncultured Rikenellaceae bacterium | reverse complement strand
AGATGCAGAGGTGAAATACTCTACTGTACAAAACTGGTATCCAGGAAATAAAGATGGAGTTGGTGGCATATATAACTTTGTAACAAAGCGTGGAATATGTCGAGGAGCAAACTCTAAACTTTCATGGACACAGGTAGAAACAGGCTCGGCGGTTACATGGAAATACCCAAGCTGCATATTGGCGGGCGAAAATAGCTATGGAGAATTTTATTCGGTAGCAGTAACAAACAACCACCAGCAGGCTGACACAGGAACAAAAATGATACACCTAGCAAATAACACACGAAGCAAAATTATATCAAAAGGAATATCGGCAGGAAAGAGCCAAAACAGCTACCGTGGATTGGTGTCAGTAAGCAAAAAGGCATCATCATGTAGAAACTATTCACAGTGCGACTCACTGCTAATAGGTCCAGAGTGTGGTGCACACACCTACCCTTACCTTAACATTAAAAATAAGACAGCGGTAATAGAGCACGAAGCTACAACATCAAAAATCAATGAAGACCAACTATTTTACTGCAACCAGCGTGGTATAAAAACCGAAGATGCAATAGGTTTAATAGTTAATGGTTACGCTAAAGAGGTACTTAGCAAACTTCCATTTGAGTTTGCCGTAGAGGCTCAAAAGCTTCTAGCAGTAAGCCTTGAAGGAAGCATTGGATAGATAGAGTTCTTAAAGAGGCTTTATATATCACCTCTTTAAGAGATTTATAATAATTTTAAAATATAGTTATGTTATATATAAATAATTTACACGCCTCAATTGAAGAGCGTGAAATATTAAAAGGTATAAACCTTACAGTAAACAAAGGCGAGGTTCATGCTATAATGGGACCTAATGGTTCAGGAAAAAGCACACTTGCCTCAGTACTTGCAGGTAAAGAAAAATTCACTGTTACCGAAGGAACTGTTATATTTGAGTCACAAAACCTCCTAGATATGCCTATTGAGAAGAGGGCGCATGAGGGTCTATTTTTAGGGTTTCAATACCCTGTTGAGATTCCTGGTGTGAGCATGGCAAACTTTCTAAAAAGTGCTATCAATGAGCAGCGCACCTACCGTGGCGAAGCTCCAATATCAGCTTCCGACTTCTTGAAAAAGATGCGTGAAAAGAGCGCTATTGTAGATATCGACCCTAAGCTTATATCACGAAGTGTGAATGAGGGCTTTTCGGGGGGCGAAAAAAAGCGTAACGAAATTTTCCAGATGGCTATGTTAAACCCAAAGCTATCTATCCTTGATGAAACAGATAGCGGGCTAGATATCGATGCTTTACGAGTTGTAGCAAATGGCGTAACACACCTAAAAAGCTCAGACAACGCCACAATCGTTATTACTCACTACCAACGCCTACTTGATTATATTGTGCCTGACTTTGTGCACGTGCTATATAATGGTCGTATTATTCGCAGTGCAGGAAAAGAGCTAGCTTTAGAGCTTGAAGAGCGTGGCTATGACTGGCTAATAAAGGAGTGTGAAAATGAGTAGCGTAATTAGTGGTAGCACTATAAAAACGCTACAGATAGATGCAAAGAATAGCTTTGAGATATCACAAGATGGATGCTACCAGCTAGCTGGCACCAACAACAAAAAGATAGATATATATATCACAAAAGATAAAAATGTAGAGATAGTAGATTTATCGATCGACTGCTCAATACACCTACACCTTGACTCGGGGGTGAACCTAAAGATGATATCTTTAAAATATAAAGTGTCTAACACTATTTATGAAGTATTTATAAATGGTGCAGGGGTAGATTTCAACCTCGACTCAATATCAATAGCACAAGCAGATGACAACATTGGTATCTACTCAACAGTACACCACACAATGCCAAACTCGCAAAGCTACCAATATATAAAGTGTATAGGTACAGACAGCTCAACAACAACTTTTGAGGGTAAGGTGCATATATTAAAGGGTGCAGGAGGCACAAACGCCTACCAGCAAAATAAAAATTTGATGCTTTCAGATGAGGCCACCATCTTAGCACGACCTTGGCTAGAGGTGTATGCCGATGATGTGAAGTGTTCGCACGGCTCTACAACTGGTATGCTAAGCGAAGACGAAATATTTTATATGCGACAAAGAGGTATACCTTTAAAGAGTGCTCAAAAGCTACAAATTGAGGGTTTTATTCTTGGTGTAACACAAAAGATAAGTAACGAGTCGTTAAGAGAGAAGATAAGTAAAATTATTTTCAAAATTATCGAAAAGCTATAATATTAAACCCGTAGATATGTTTGATGTAGATGCTATACGCAGAGAGTTTCCTATATTACAGACCAAAGTTCATGGTAAAGATTTGGTCTACCTAGATAGTGGCGCAACAGCACAAAAACCACTTGTTGTAATCGAGAAGATAACATCTCTTTACAGCTCGTGCAACGCCAATATACACCGTGGAGCACACTACATGAGTGGCAAAGTTACCGAAGAGTATGAGCAGGCACGAGACACAGTAAGAGATTTTATAGGTGCAAGATCAACAAAAAGCATTGTATTTACCTCAGGAGCAACCGCCTCTATAAACCTTGTAGCCAACTCTTTTGGTAGCTTCATAAGTTATAAAGATGAGATACTAGTATCTGAGATGGAGCACCACTCAAATATAGTACCTTGGCAGCTTCTTTGTGCTCGCACTGGTGCTACACTTAAAGTGATACCTTTTTTAGATAACGGAGAGATAGATATGAACGCCTACTCTACCCTACTAAACTCAGACACTAAAATTGTAGCCATAACGCAGGCATCAAATGTATTAGGCACCATGCCCGATCTTAAAAATATTATAACCATGGCGCACGAGGTAGGTGCAAAGGTTATGGTAGATGGTTGTCAGGGAATAGTGCATAGCACTACCGATGTAACAGATTTAGATTGTGACTTCTACGCCTTTTCAGGACATAAGCTATACGCCCCAACTGGCATAGGTGTTTTGTATGGTAAAGAGGAGCTACTTGAAGAGATGCCCCCATATATGGGCGGCGGAGATATGGTGGCACGTGTATCATTTGAAACAACCACCTACGCTGCTCTACCTTTAAAGTTTGAGGCAGGCACCTCAAATTATATTGGAGCAATAGCCCTATCTGAAGCCATCAAATTTGTTAAAGGTATCGACAAAGAGGGTGCAGAGAGCCATCTTCACTCGCTTTTAACCTATGCTACGACGTTGCTATCAACAATTGATGGTTTGACTATTTATGGTCAAGCAGAGGGTAAATGCTCTATTATAAGCTTTAATATCGATGGCGTACACCCTTACGACCTTGCTCTACTGCTTGATAAGCAGGGGGTAGCGGTACGAAGCGGCACCCATTGCGCCGAGCCGATAATGAAGCACTACTCTATATCGGGCAGTGTAAGAGCCTCATTTGCGATATACAACACAAAAGAGGAGGTAGATATGCTATTTAAGGCAGTAGAGGTAGCAGTGAATATGCTTAAATAATAAAGAGAGAAATATGTTACTAGTTATAGAGGGGCTCGACGGAGCAGGTAAATCGACACAAGTAAAACTCCTTCGTGATAGATTATCACAGAAGGGTATAAAGAGTGAGTATCTTCACTTTCCACGCTTCACCTCGCCATACTATGGTGATATGATAGCACGCTACCTACGTGGCGACCTAGGTAGCATTGATAGTGTAGATCCATATATTGTGGCTATGCTATATGCAGGCGACCGACTTGATGCTTCAAAGATGATAGAGGGGTGGCTCAGCGAGGGTAAATTTGTTATTGTAGATAGGTATGTCTACTCAAACATAGCTTATCAATGTGCAAAGGTAGCTA
>CAMQVM010000218.1 GCA_947038135.1 uncultured Rikenellaceae bacterium | reverse complement strand
TGCACCAGCTTCTAGCTCTACATATACCATGCGGCGGTGTATAGATGTTCCTAGTGGAATAGTCATTGAAAGAGCCTTTTTAACTCCATCAATAGCACGAGCAGCAACGCTATGACCCATGCTCATTCCTGGTCCAAAGTTGGTGTATGTAAGCCCCTTAGGTGCACAAGCCTCAAGAAGAGCTCTAACAACAGAGTCGCTACCTGGATCCCATCCTGAAGATATAACAGCAGCACTACCTGCCTCTTTAGCTACTTTATCAAACTTTTTACGAAGGTCTACAATGCCACCATGAATATCATAGCTGTCGACTGTATTGATACCCATAGCTAAAATTTTTACACCCCACTCTTCAACGCTACGTGTAGGAGTACAAAGAAGTGCTACATCTACATTGTCTAGCTTAGTTATATCTTCTACTACAGGTAAGTGTGATATCTCTGCTGGGATGTTTGATGCATCTCTTCTAACGATACCTGCTATTTCAAAATCTGGTGCAGCATCTAGTGCCTCTACCACAAACTTGCCAATGTTACCATAACCAACTATGGCCGCTCTAATCTTTGTCATATTAATTTACTATGTTTAATTAATGTTGTTAAATGTTTTTTTACATTACAAAGATATATAATTTTCGGTGATATTAAAATGTTCTCTTCTTTAATAACAAAATATACTTTTTTTTGAATGTTTTTTAACACGTGAAAATTACTCTTGTAGCAAAAAAGGTGCACCTTCAATTTAATTGAAAGTACACCTTAGGACTTAATTTAGAGTAAAGAATTACTTCTTTGACTCGTCAACAGATAATTTTCTGAAATCTTTAAGAAGCTTAGAAAGCTCTAGTGCCGATTTACGAGCTCTAGTACCAGCTGCCTTATTTCCCTTTTCAACTTGAGCTGATGACTCAGCTGCAAATTTTTCAATTTCTGTAGTGATTTTACTTAATAACTCTTGCATAATTAATCTTTTTATTATTTACTTTGGTCAAAAGTACGCTATTATATTATAATTACCAAATTTTTATATCAATTTGTATGTCATAATTCAATCAAATTGATAGTGTGTAGTATATGTTTTGTGTTTAAGTATTTGATAGTTAGTGTATTGTAGTTTTGTGTACAATCCTGATATATTTACAGAGCCTCTTCATATAAAAGGTAACAATGTTGATAATATAAAAAAATGTGCGCTTTTGCTTATAAATATTAATTAATCATTATATATGAATTACATTAGCTTTATTAATAAGGGTGTATTGCTTTCGTTTGCAGTATTAGCAGTAGTTACTACTCTTAACGCCCAAAGAAATAGAGGTGTCATATATTAGTTCTATTATCACCTACCACCTATACAAAAAATCTTTGTGGGTTTGCACGGGTGCACCTAGCAACGGGCGAATAAATATAGGTTGAGGTAGGAGTATTGTCAGAAGATAATTGGCTAAAGGATAGTTGTAAAGCCGTAACAATAGGCGAGGTGGGTGTTATAGCTATTAATTTTACCGTTGGTGATAAAATCATAGCAATCAGTAACAGTACCTCTGCAAAAAACATATCCGACTCTAATAGCACAACAGAGTGGTGAAGCGATATAGCAGAGAATATCGCCGTAGTAGTTCTATCTGGTGCTATTGCAAGCAGTTATGTGTTAAGTGGGGTAGTGATGCAAATGGTGCTTTGGTATTCAGTTCTTTAGTTGTTACGGAGGAGGAGATTATGGTAATTTTAAACAGTTCATATAGGCATAATTAATAAAGTAGGTACGCATCTGTATAGATTTGACTAGATAATTATAAGTGATGTATGTTTAGCTATATAAATGTTGTTGCTTCAATTTGCGAAGTTCAATTTCAGAGGTAAAATAGGCATAAAACGTATAAATTAGGTGAGTTATTATAAATATATAAAATAATTTATTGTTTTTATCTATTTATTTTGTATCTTTGGTGCATGATGATACGAATAAATGCTTTTATTATGTAAGCTTTTGCGTGATAATGGTGTGAAAAGTCATAAAACAGTAGGTTAATTTAAAATCTTTTAATATGAAATTTACAGAAATTTGTAATACTATATTTACTAAAGCAATCAATGATTACCATCAATTTAATTCGGTTGATCAAGAGATTAATAACCCATATAACGATGGGTCTATTGAACATCTTCTTTATAAGAAGTGTTGGGTAGATGCAGTTCAATGGCACTTTGAAGATATCATACGTGACCCAAATATAGACCCTGTTGAGGCTTTAGTTCTTAAAAGACGTATCGATGCCTCTAATCAGGTGCGTACAGATCTTGTTGAGTATATAGACTCATACTTTCTTGATATTTACAGCAATGTAGATGTTAAAGATGGTGCTAAAATAAATACTGAGAGTCCTGCATGGGCTTGTGATCGTCTATCTATACTCTACCTTAAAGTGTATCACATGAAAGAGGAGGTTGAACGTACAGATGTATCGCAAGAGCATACACGTCAATGTCAAACAAAACTCGATATACTTACAGCACAACATATCGATTTAACAACGGCAATAGAAGAGCTTATAGTTGATCTTGAAGCTGGTAATAAATATATGAAGGTTTATAAGCAGATGAAAATGTATAATGATCCATCTCTAAACCCCGTGCTTTATTCGTCAAAATAGTAATATGAAAAAAAATTTAATAATACGTCTAAGCGCAATGGGTGATGTTGCAATGATTGCGCCAGTACTGGAGTGTGCAGCTAAGCAAAACCCCAACGCTAAGTTTGTAGTAGTTACATCTAAGCGCTTTGATGCATTTTTTAGTCATATAGAGAATGTTGAGTGTCTTTGCATATCAAAAAAGTCTACGGGTAGTCTTTTTTCTATCTTTCTATTTTCTCAGAGAATTAATCGTCTGTATGATATAGGGTGTGTTATAGATTTGCATGGTGTTCTTAGAAGTAAAATATTAGGTTTTTTCTTTAAGATGAGGTGTATACCCGTGTTTTCTATTGATAAAAACAGAAAACAGAAAAAGAGTATTATAGAAAAAAAAATATCTGCTGATAATAGGCTTCCTAGAGTCACGCAGTTCTATGCTGATCTAATTCGTAAGTCGGGAGTGGAGTTTGCACTTGAAAATAAGCTAGTTCCAAAAGTTAGAGATATCTCACACCTTGATGAAATTTATACAAAGAGTGTTATAACAGATAGATTTATTGGTCTTGCTCCCTTTGCACAGCATGAGGGTAAAAGGTTGCCAGAACATAAGATAGATGAGCTTGTGGTTGCTTTACTACAAAACGAAAATAATAAAATATTTATGTTCGGAGGTAGTAGCGGTGAGAGGCAGTTTTGTGAAAAGATAAGTTCAAAATACGACAGAGTTATATCTGTTGTAGGTGTTTTGTCATTAAGTGAAGAGTTAAGTTTTATATCAAATCTTGATGTAATGGTTAGTATGGACTCTGGGGCGCAACACATGGCTTCTTTAGTTGGTGTTCGTGCTATTACAGTATGGGGTGCAACTAATCCTTCAGTTGGTTTTATTGGCTTTGGTCAATCTTACGACGATTGTGTAGTTCCTAATCTTGACTGTAACCCCTGTTCAGTGTATGGAAATAAACCTTGTTATAAAGGTACTTACGAGTGTTTGCACACTGTTTCTGTTCAGAAGATCGTTGCTCTTGCTGAGCTTCATTAAAAGTTCAATGTTATATTTAGAAAATGTCACACAAGAGCAGTTGAATGTTCTTGTGTGTTTTTATATAAGATAATATAGGCTAATTCGCAGAACCTCGGTTTTGTGAATTAGCCAGCTCCCGAAGGGAGCCACCAAGCGCCTAAG
>CAMQVM010000217.1 GCA_947038135.1 uncultured Rikenellaceae bacterium | reverse complement strand
TCTATCTCCGTTTTGTTTTATTGAGGATGATTGCATTTGTTTATAGTAATATAAACATTATTGTGATAGACAAAAATAACAAATGTTTATTTAAGGTATTTGCTTTTGATAATGACCCTGACTATGCTAGTGAAGGGTTGTTTCGTATTATTGATAATCGTAATAGGGTAGGTTTTGCTGATATTTTAAGAAATATCATAATTAGCCCGCAGTATAAATTTGCTCACTCGTTTAAAAATAGTAGGGCAGAGGTAGCATTCAAGGGGCGAAAAAAATAATGGCGAGTATTGGTATTGGAAGAGCAAAAGTGGTTTTTTATAAATAACCCATTGATAAAATAGATTAAAGTATGGACTTCATAAATATAAACGAGAGCGTGCAAAGTGCTATTCGGATTTCCAAAGGATTAGCAAGAGAATATGGCAACGGCAGCTATACTCCAGCTCATCTTTTACACTCTTTGATGCATAAGGATATTGGGATTGTCTCATTCGTTGATGCTCTTGATAAGGATTCTGAATACTTGAAAGAGTGGGCAGAGGTGCGTATAGAGGAACTTCCTAAGGAGTCGGCATTAGGAGATATAATGCCCGATAAAAAGATGAAGAGTCTTTTTGAGGAGGCAGATAATGTGCGTTTGAAGTGGGGATTATTAGAGATATGCCCACTATGTGTGCTTGCAGCGCTTTCTCGTCCTGAGGCAGGGTTTACTGTTGATGAGTTAAAGTCATTTCCTATTCGTGAGAAGGAGGTAGAGGCTTTGATTTTGGGCGATAGTTTGTCACAA
Source organism: uncultured Rikenellaceae bacterium (assembly GCA_947038135.1). Lineage (GTDB taxonomy): Bacteria > Bacteroidota > Bacteroidia > Bacteroidales > Rikenellaceae > CAMQVM01. The sequence continues at coordinate 3,037 of CAMQVM010000217.1, read as the reverse complement.
GTTGATATGAAGAACCATGATGGACAAAAGGGTGGTACATCTGCTGATCCTGTATGGGCAGCAAAAAAAGGAAATCTTGCCAAGTATTGCACCAATAAGAGTGAATTAGCAAAAAGCGGAAAGGTATATCCTATTGTGTGTAGAGATAAAGAAACTCGCCAGATGATGGAGATTTTAGGTCGCTTAGCAAAGCCTAATGTTCTGATTATTGGAGATGCAGGGGTAGGAAAAACCGCTATGGTTGATGGACTAGCTTACAGCATTTCAAAAGGAATGGTGCCTGAATATCTTAGTGATGTTGATATTTTTGAGTTAGATACAGGAACACTTATTGCTGGGGCAACATATAAAGGAGAGATAGAAGAGCGTTTGAAGGGTATCATTAAAGAGTTAGAGAGCCATAGTGGTGCAATTCTCTTTATTGATGAAATTCATACATTAATTGACCCAAAGTCAGGTAATAGTGGAGCTGCAAGTATTCTTAAACCTGAACTGTCGAAGGGGAATATAACTGTTATTGGGGCTACAACTATCGATGAGTATCGCAAGCTAATTGAGCCAGATCATGCTTTTAATCGTCGTTTTGAGGTGTTGCAGGTTGGAGAGCCAAATGTTACTGATACAGTCAATATGATAGAGTCTGTACTTGAGCGATATGAAAGCTATCACGGTGTTGGGGTAAGTATTGAATCTTTACCAGAATGTGTAGCATTAGCTAAGCGTTATGTTAAAGAGCGTCGTTTGCCCGATGCAGCAATAGATATAATAGATCGAACGCTATCTGCTGTGAAGATGATAAATCAGAGTTGTAAAAAAGATGTAGATGATTTCACACAACATTTAGCAGATATTGAAGCGCAAGAGGAGCTGTTAGATAGTGAAAGAGCTGAAAAGTGCAGGTTATTGCACTTCACTATGCTCAATCGCCTAAGTCCTATTGTGCAAGGTATGCTGTCGGCTACTCTAAATAGTGAGGCAAATTACACAAACTTCAATGAGTGGAGGGAGTATATATTAGCTCTTATCGACCTATTAAAAGAGATAGCTAAAGATAAAATTACGACTATTGATATGCGCCAAGTGGCGGCAATTATCTCTGCCTCTACTGGTATTCCAATAGGCAAGATAGAGTCTGGTGAAAAAGAGAAGCTTCTTGGTATGGTAAATTTGCTTCAGCGTCGTGTAGTTGGTCAAGATAATGCTTTAAGAGTGTTAGCCGATGCTATTGTTGAGTCTCGCAGCGGTATGAATAAACCAGGGCAGCCTATTGGCTCATTCTTCTTGCTTGGTCCTACAGGAACTGGTAAAACAGAGCTTGCAAAGGCACTTGCTGAGGCACTCTTCAATGACGAAAAGGCGATGATACGTTTTGATATGTCAGAATTTAAAGAGGAGCATTCAGCAGCACTTCTATATGGTGCACCTCCAGGATATGTTGGTTATGAGGAGGGAGGATTACTGGTAAATAAAATCAGAAAACAGCCCTATGCAGTTGTTCTTTTTGATGAGATAGAGAAGGCGCACTCATCGGTTTATGATATATTCTTGCAGGTGATGGACGAGGGAAAGATACATGACAGGTTAGGCAAAGAGGGTGATTTTTCGAACGCTATTGTGCTCTTTACCTCCAATGTTGGTAGTGAGTGGCTACAAAAGCAAAAAGAAGAGGGTAAAACCCCATCTACCACTGATATTATGGATGTTATGAGTTCTCATTTCCGCCCAGAGTTTTTGGCTCGTCTGTCTGAGATTGTACCATTCTCGCCGATTAATGAGCAGATGTTAAAGAAAATTTTTGATATTCAGCTTAAAAGTGTTATATTGCTGCTCGATAAGCAAAATATCTCATTAGAGATAACAGAGGAGGCGAAAGAGGTGCTTGCAACTCGTGGATTTGTTCCTAAATATGGAGCAAGGCAGATTTTAGGAACCCTAAGGAACTACGTCCGCCGTCCTATTTCAAAGATGATCATATCGGGAGAAGTAGTCTCTGGTAATACTGTTTTAATCTCAGTAAATGAGAGTAATGAAGTTATATGGAGTGTTAAATAATATAGGTTATGGTATATAAGCAAGTTTACATATCAATCGGAGAGTTTGAGCAAAGGAAAAGAGATAAAATACTCTATGAAGGGTATGTTATTGGTCTAGGTTATGCTCATGTTATAAACGATAGCTTTGTAGGTAAAGAAGCAACGAATGAAAAATCATGGCTTTATAATAGAATGCAAGGGTCTTTTTATGTAAACCTTATTTTCGTTCAAGAAATTGAAGTCACAGAAGATACTGTAATGAATAGCTTTCCTGAAGTGCCAGAACAAGAGAAATACTCATTATTAGGTGTTGATAATGCAGATTTGAAAACAATGGTTTATGCTTTAGGCAACCCCGCAAATGCGTTGTCGATAGGGAGCTCAAAAAAAGGAAGTGATAATGTAACAACTCGTGTGTCAAGATTTATTGAGCGCGATGTAGTGTATGTTATTAACAGTTCCAAAGATAGGGTTGAAGATGATGTAGGAAAAGCAACATTCGGAAACGCACTACGTCATACCTTATGGCAAGCTCACTTAGCAAACAGCTACTCTGTAGATGAGGCCTTAAAAGTTGGTAATGCTCACGAGATAAACCCTGATATTGACTTAAGCCAAAGGCGGTTTAATAGTCTTGAAGATGCAGATCAAACTGTTGATTTGCTAAACAATATAATAGGAAGGCAAATAGGTAATACAGCCAAGAAGCCAATGAATGAGCTAGCTATAGATGTCCTAGAGGTATTACGAAGTGATGGATTATATATAGCTAATAAAGCAGATAATGGCAGTTGATATCTTGATAGAGTGCGTATTACTGAAGAACAGTATCAAAAAATCTTAGAGGTATATGCAAAACTGAATCATTTAGGAAGAAGCAAAGATGAGCAGATGTCTACAGATAAGAAATTAAAGGAAGAGTTAGAGTTAAAGAAACGTGTTTGGGGAGCAATGAAATGAAAAAGATACTTGTAATTATTACAGTTGTTTTGGTTACAATAATA
>CAMQVM010000216.1 GCA_947038135.1 uncultured Rikenellaceae bacterium | reverse complement strand
CACGAAATAACAGATGGTAAAATACCATTCAGCACAATCAATTATATACATTCAACTGAATCAGAGCATTAGTAGCACTGTATAATTAAAACGGTAAATACAAATAGTTCACAAAACATAAATATCATGTATAGTTTGATTTTATATGTTTTGTGAATTGTTATATTAAAGCAAAGTTGCTCACTAGGTTACTTTATCGTAAAATTGTCTGCATCAAGATATGCAGGAAACACCTCCTTAAATTGAGAAAGGCTTTCGATACTTAAATCAGACTCGATAACCTCCTCTTTGTTGTATTGGGCAGATACTAATCTTTCACCCTTAAAGTCTATAATATGGGTTCCTCCGCAGTAGTCTAGCCCATCAAAGTTGCCCACTCTGTTTACACCAACAACATAAATTTGGTTTTCTATTGCTCTAGCTTCTAAGAGTTTTTCCCACGCTTTAACCCTGCTTGCTGGCCATGAAGCGATATAAAAAGCCATGTCATAATCGTTTACATTTCTACTCCATATCGGAAATCTTAGGTCGTAACACACCTGCAAAAGAATACGCACTCCTTTATATTCTACTATTACCCTTTTGTCGCCTGCGGTGTAGTGGTTGTGCTCGTCACCCATTCTGAAAAGGTGGCGTTTATCGTATGAGGTGTAAGCTCCGCTTGGCTCTACAAAATAGAAGCGGTTATAATATTTTCCATCCTCTTTTGTTGCTATCGAACCACCTATTGCAATGCCACTTTTGGCGGCGCATTTTTTGATAAATGCTAGTGATGTTGTGTCGTGTTGCTCACTTATATTTTCGCTATCCATCGAAAATCCAGTAGTGAACATTTCGGGTAGTATAAGTATGTCGGTAGCCCCCTTTAGCAGCGCTGTTTTTTTTGCTACTTTATCAAGGTTTTCTGCTACCGTTGGAGCAATATTCATCTGAAATGCTGATATTTTCATAGTACTATAAATTATTTATTAGTTTATAAAGTGCTTGTAATCAATGTTTATTGAATATATGCGGTTTGTTTTACGATAAATTAAAGCTGCAAATTAATGATTTTTCGTGAAATATGTTAACTTTGTGGTGTTTTGTGTGCATATTTTTTTTATTTGCGCTTTAGCACAAGGCTATTTAAAAGATAAAATAATGATTATTTCAGGAATAGTAAACGACTTAAAAGTATCACGTTTCACCGAAAACGGAGCATATTTAGTTGATGAAGAGAATGCGGAAGTGTTGATGCCAAATCGATACATTGTTGATGGTATGCTTGTCGATGATGAGATGAGTGTATTTGTATACCACGACTCAGAAGATAGGCAGGTGGCAGTTACCGATATGCCGCTAGCAATGGTGGGTGAGGTGGCTTACTTACGTGTTGTCGATGATAACCATGTTGGGGCATTTGTTGATTGGGGTTTACCAAAGGATCTGCTGATTCCTAAAAAGAACCAGATGACAGATCTTACCGTTGGGCAGAGTTATATTTGCGCTATATATCGTGATATGGCATCGGGTAGAGTGGTGGCTACACAAAAAGTCAACGCTTATATATATAATGATGATGTGGAGCTAGAGATTGGCGAAAAGGTCAATATATTAGTTGCTGTTGAAAGTGACTTTGGCTTCAGAGTTGTTATAGAGAATAAACATTGGGGTGTAATCTACCACGATCAAATATTTACACCAGTAGCAGTAGGCGATAAATTGGTGGGTTATGTAAAGCGTATCACCGAAGATGATAGAGTAGATATATCGCTTCGACCTGATGGTTTTGCGCTTATTGAAGATTCGCTTGGTGGTTTGAAAGAGATACTTGAAAAGAATGATGGCTTTTTAGATGTTGGCGATAAGTCTGAAGCTGAAAAGATACACAGCTTAACGGGCATGAGTAAAAAGAGCTTTAAAAAGGCTGTTGGTATGTTGCTGAAGGCTGGATCTGTTGAAATTACACCGAATAGTGTTAAGTTAGTTAAAAAAGATAAATAAGAGTTGGGTATTGCTAAATCGAGAGTAGCGGCTGGTAAAGTCGTATTTATGGCGTAGGCTATAATGTTATCTCAATTTGCAACCCTAAATATTAAAATAAGAGCTTTTAAAATGAAAGTAGATGTTGTTTTAGGTCTTCAATGGGGAGACGAAGGTAAAGGTAAAGTAGTAGATGTTTTAACACCAAATTACAATGTGATAGCTCGTTTTCAGGGTGGTCCAAATGCTGGTCATACGCTTATCTTTAATGGTGAAAAATATGTATTGCATACAATTCCCTCAGGTATTTTTCGCAGTGAAGTATCAAACATAATAGGTAATGGTGTTGTTATCGACCCTCTTATTTTGATGGATGAGATAGCGAAGCTTCGCCAGAGTGGCAAGGTGATTGATGCCCGTAATTTAAAGATTGCTAAAAAGGCACATCTTATTCTTCCTACTCATAGAGTGTTAGATGCTGCAAGCGAAAATGCAAAAGGTAAGGCTAAGATTGGTTCTACACTAAAGGGTATCGGACCTACTTACATGGATAAAACTGGTCGTAATGGGCTACGTGTGGGTGATTTGTTGTCAGGGAAGTTTGAAGAGCGTTACACTGCACTTAAAACAAAGCACCTTGATATGATTGCTACCTATAACTTTGAGTTTGATATTACCGAGTATGAAGGTAAATGGCTTAATGCAGTAGAGGAGCTAAAGAAGTTTGATATTATTGATAGTGAGCATTATGTGAATGATGCGTTGCTAGCTGGTCAGACTATACTTGCTGAGGGTGCTCAAGGCTCGCTTCTTGATATTGATTTTGGTACATATCCGTTTGTTACATCATCAAACACTGTTTGTGCTGGTGTATGTACAGGGTTAGGTGTTGCTCCTACAAGTATCGGTAATGTATATGGTATCTTCAAGGCATACTGCACACGAGTTGGTAGCGGTCCATTTCCTACTGAGCTGTTTGATGCTGATGGTGATGCTATGTGCGATGTGGGTCGTGAAATAGGGTCTACTACTGGTCGACGACGTCGTTGTGGGTGGTTAGACATGGTAGCACTTAAATATAGTGTTATGATTAACGGTGTTAGTAAGCTTATAATGATGAAGTGTGATGTGTTGAATGATTTCGACACTATCAAAATAGCTACTGGGTATAAAATTGGTGGTGTTGTTACTGATAAGTTTCCTTATGAGTGTTCAGATGATATTGAGCCTATATACACTTCGCTTAAGGGTTGGAAGTGTGACCTTGCAGAGTGTAAAACTTATGAGCAGTTTCCTTCAGAGTTGAAAGATTATATTAAATATATTGAAGATGCTACGGGTGTTCCTGTATCTATCGTGTCAATAGGTCCTGACAGAGAAGAGACTATTATCAGATAGATTGATGTGTTGCCTATATATTTTAGGTGATTTTATTAGCGTATATAATTAGTAAACCGCCACAAGCTTTAGTTGTTAGCTTGTGGCGGTTTTTATGTGTGCATTTTTTTAACATCTTGTCTAATAAATGATTAGTTTATCTCTATTCGAGTGAGTGTGGTTTTTAAACAAATAATAATGGTTGTTTGATAATTTTTTGTATCTTTGTGGAATATTTGTTTGTATAGCTATGTAAACTTGCTATATACACTATTTAAATAATTAGAAATTTAATATTAACTTAAGAACTAAGCAAATGAGAAAATCAATGAAGTTTGTAGTATTATTTTGTGCTATGTCTGTTACGCTATTTGGGTGTAAAAAAACTGGTAGCTCTGGCTCGGATGATCCGCTTGACCCAGCAGGAAAAAATCAACTTATTACAGTAACTATGCCATCAGATGATACTGATGTTGTAACACGTGCAGGCGATGCAGTGGCAGAGG
>CAMQVM010000215.1 GCA_947038135.1 uncultured Rikenellaceae bacterium | reverse complement strand
TCTTTCCCTACACGACGCTCTTCCGATCTCTAAGCAGTGACTAGCCAAAATATCACTATTGCCACTATTTTTAACAAAGTTATATACAGCATATGCAATAGCACCATTGCGGTGTATCTCTTCAAATGTTATCTCCCACTCATTATGGCACTCCTCGCCATTCATTGTAACCATAGGAAATAGAGCAGCACCATCTTTAAACCCTAGCTTAGCTGCATTATCGATAGCCTTAGATAGTTGATTATACCTATATATAAGCAAGTTACGTGCTACATCTTCTCCCATAGTTGAGAGGTAAAACGGCAGGCAGTACGCCTCAGTGTCCCAGTAAGTACCGCCGCCATACTTTTCTCCAGTAAACCCTTTAGGTCCAATATTAAGCCTGCTATCCTCACCATTATATGTTTGCAACAGCATAAATATAGAGTATCGAATACCCTGTTGTGCAGCATCATCACCCTCAATAACAACATCACACCCACGCATTTTAGCACTCCAAAGCTCTATTTGAGAGGCTTCAAGAGCTTCATACCCTTTAGATATTCCCTCTATAACAACCATCTTAGCTCCACGCTCTACCTTTTCGGGTTTATGGTTAAGGCTACTAGCCACACCTACATACTTCTCTACCGACAACACCTCGCCCACTGCCATATCTCGTGAAAATATAGACCCCATAGAGTACTCATCACTAAAAGTGGTTGCACCATTAAAGTTAAACTCACTATATTGATACCACGCTACGGTAAAGTTACTTTTGCGTGTGGTCATAACAATAGAGGTGCTAGATATAGAGTTTACATCCCAAAACCTCTCTGAATAATTTGCATCACTATTTAAGATATCTCCATTTACATACGAGCGCATCTTTATATTAGCAGAACCACTTACTGGTGTTACACTATACCTCACAACCCCTAGCTCAGTAAATTTAAGCGACACAAACCGTGACACCTTAACATCAACCACCACGCCCGAAAGCATCTTAACACGCATTTCACGGTGCAACACTCCCTCATTAAACATCAGCCTACGGTTAAAGCTAACCACCTCTACACGGTTTAAATCAAGCATTTCACCATCTACCCATACATCTACACCAACCCAAAAGGCTGAGTTTAATACCTTGGCAAAATACTCAGGATAACCATTTTTCCACCAACCTACCCTAGTTTTATCAGGATAGTAGACACCACCTACGTAGCTACCTTGCAAAGATTCGCCGCTATAATGCTCCTCAAAGTTTGCCCTGCCTCCCATAGATCCGTTACCAATACTAAACAGACTCTCAGAAGATTCAACCCTCTCTTTTACAAATTTATCTTCTACTATTCCCCAAGGGTTAACCTTTAAATATCCACTCATACTTCTATAACATTATTTTTCTAACTATTTAATACTGCTGATAATATCACTTAAAGCAACCCCTTCAAGGCTCTCAAAATGAATATCAACATCAAGCTTATCGGTACCAATACCAATACATAACATACCACCATTTCGTGCAGCCTCCACACCAGCAGCGGCATCTTCAAACACAACACACTCTTGCGCCGAAACACCACAACGCTCAGCCCCAAGAGTAAAAACCATAGGTGATGGCTTAGCACTATCAACCATGTTACCATCAACAATAGCATCAAAAAGCTGCTTTATACCTAGCTTTTCAAGAACCAATATAGCATTTTTGCTCGATGACCCAATAGCAGTTTTTATACCTCTTTCACGCATCTGAAGCAGTAAACTCTCTACACCAGGCAAAAGATCTGCATAAGATAGCGTCTCTATATATTTAAGGTAAAATCTATTTTTACACTCGGCAAGCTTATACTTTTCAATAGGTGAAAAAGAGCCTGCCACTCCACCCAAGTCAAGAATTATATTTAGTGAATCGGCCCTACTTACACCTTTTAGAAGCTCGTTATCCTCAGCAGTAAATTCTACTCCTAAGTTGTTAGCCAAACGATACCAAGCAAGGTAGTGATACTTTGCTGTATCTACAATTACACCATCAAGATCAAAAATCGCACATTTAAACATAATAACAATAATTACAATTAATACGACATAAAGGTATTAAAAAATATCTAACAAGCAAAATTAATTACATATCAACACTATAAAAACCATATTTATTACATATTATCAAAATATTCAAGATGTTTAGGATACAAAAAACAGCATAAAACAGATAAAAAAACACATTATTTCTATTTAACCTAAAAATAACCTAGATGATAACAAATTTTTATATATCTTTGCAAAACAGATCACAATACAAACTATAATAATAAAAGAGATATGATATTAAAAGAGAGAATATTAAGTGGCATTTTTGCCCTTAGCGCATTAGCAACAACAGCGGCGACAACACCTGCCGAGAGTCCTTTATGGATGCGAAACCCATCTATATCGCCAAATGGGAGCAGTATAGCATTTAGCTATATGGGCGATATATACACTGTACCAACAGCAGGAGGCAAGGCGCACGCCATAACAACACACCCTGGATATGATGGCAAACCTATATGGTCGTCAAACAGTAAGATGATAGCCTTTGAGTCTGACAGGCTTGGCGGAAAAGATGTATATGTGGTATCGAGCGATGGAGGAGCAGCAAAAAGAGTAACTACTCACTCAGCAAATGAGGCTCCTGTAGCCTTTACACCTGACAACAAATCGGTATTGTTCACCGCAAATATAATGCCTGACAAGGAGTTTGGCGAGTTTCCAAATAAGCTACAACTATACTCAGTACCTGTTGATGGGGGGCGTGCAGAGCAGGTATTATCTCACAACGCACATAGCATATCATTCAATTCTACGGGTGATATAATGTACTACCACGACTATAAGGGGTATGAAGATGAGTGGCGCAAACATCACAAATCGTCTGTTTGTAGAGATATATGGAGCTATAACCTAACGACAAAAGAGTATAAAAGCATCACAAACGAGCAGGTAGAAGATAGAGACCCACGCCCTAGCAGCGATGACAAAACCATCTATTTTTTAAGTGAGCGGTTTGGCACTTTCAACATATCAAAGATGGATTCTGATGGATCGAACATAAGAGCAGTAACAGATCATAAGATGCACCCAGTGCGTTTTTTATCTATCTCAGACGACAACAAGCTATGTTACCTATATGATGGTGAGATATATACTTTAAAAGATGGCGAAGAGCCTAAAAAGCTAAGTCTTTCAATATCGCGCGACCAGATAGAGAAAGAGAGCGTTAGAGAGTACCTGCGAAATGGTGCAAAAGATATGGCTATATCACCATCGGGCAAAGAGATAGCGTTTGTAGCTCGAGGAAATGTTTTTGTATCTTCAACAGAGTTTGGCACTACAAAAGCTATAACCTCCACCTTTGAGCAAGAGCGTGACATACACTTTTCGCCAGATGGAAGAGAGCTCATATATTCAGCAGAGCGTGATGGTCAGTGGCATATATATAAAAGTGAGCTGTCTGATAAAGATGATAAGCTATTTGTATACGCCAACAATATAAAAGAAACCAAGCTTACAGAGGGTGCAGAGGCACACTTTCAACCACTATTTTCACCTGATGGCAAGAAGATAGCATTCTTAAAAAACCGAACCGAGCTTATGATAATGGATAGCGACGGTAAAAACCCTATGCTAGCGCTTGATGGCAAATATAACTACTCTTACACCGATGGCGACCAATCATTTCAATGGTCACCAGATAGTAAATGGCTTCTTGTTCGCTTCTTTGAGAGTGGAGGATGGAGCAAAGACGACATAGCTTTAGTAAAAGCTGACGGCTCAGAGGAGTTTGTAAACCTTACAAATAGCGGGTACTATGATGGCAACCCTAAATTTGC
>CAMQVM010000214.1 GCA_947038135.1 uncultured Rikenellaceae bacterium | reverse complement strand
ACGCGCCTTAGGCGCTTGGTGGCTCCCTTCGGGAGCTGGCTGATTCACAAAACCTCGGTTTTGCGAATCAGCCTATTTAACTGTTATTACATTTACACTAGTTGCGAAATTTAAGTTAGCATTTGATTCACTCATACGTGATGTTGTTATACCAATTGCTTTGCCATAACTATCTATCAATGCACCTCCACTGCTACCATGATCGATAGGAACGCTAATTTGCAAGAGGTAATTATCTCTAATTTGAGAAACCTCACCAGAAGAAAATGTGTTTTCTAACCCCAAAGGGCTCCCAATTGCATATACCTTTTCACCAACCTTAATCACTTTATCTGAAATAGGTATATAATTAACTTTATCAGTACCAATATCAACTCTAAACAACACATAGTCGAGATCCTCATCGTAATCAATCACCTCCAAAATTCTGAATTGCTGATCATTTACGAGCTTTATTATTTCGTTTCCCATGTCTGCTCCGTTGAAAACATGATGATTACTAAGAGCTAATCCATCTCTTGAAATAAAGAAACCAGAACCTTGAGTTTGTGTATCACCATCTGATGAATAAACCATAAATACAGCTGAATTAAATCGTTCAAATATCTCCATAGGGGTCATTATAGCTTTTGATGATGTATTAGGGGTTACTTTTACATCATTTCTTTTCATATGATTTTTCGTGCTATTAGTTGTAACCATATTTGATTTGTGCGGTCTCTTACGCCCCGATTCACGCCCACAAGAGCATAATACTAGTATGCTGATTAAGATAATAGAATTTATATTATTTGCCATTTACGATAATTATATTTACATTGATAATTGAATAACTATATATTAAATTGTTCCATATTTGGGCACTATATGAATAAGAAAACGTTGATTGACTCTCTCTTTAGTCTCCCTCATAAAACCTGTGCCACTTAGTTTACCATCTCCACTACCACTTATCAACACCTCGCAATTCACACCAAATGTTACATCATTGAACTCCCAAAATCGTTTTAGGGCTAAAGCACGTTCATAGCTTAGCTCATAATTTCGTGTATAGCTATCACTAGATGACTGTCCTTCTATGATAAGCAGATATTGAATGCCATCTTTTGTGTTTTCAGATATAAAGTTTGCAATAGACTCTCCTGCCTTTTTCAGTTCATTCTGAGTAGCATCTTCAATATTATTCATATTATGACTACCTGAATTAAACCAAACCGATATCTTAAGGATATGCTTTTTATATTCTGGTCTATAATTAAAATATTTATCATCAATATTTTCTGTTGCTTTTTGAACCTCTCTAATCTTATCAATTTGCTCTTGCGTTGCTACTCGCTCTTTTTCAATCTCTACCATGCGCTTATGAAGTAATGCAATAGTAAGTACAAATAGCACTAGCATTATAAAAAACAAGCTAGTCATTAAATCTGCATAACTGGCCCAAAAGTACGACTCTTTATTATTTTTCACTATATTTTATTTTACATCTGAGATAGAAGACATTATCATACTTGCAATCTCCATTGCAATATATAATAACCCAGCAATCCCAATAATTATACTGGCTGTAATAACTGTAATTTTCATCCATTTTGCAGTACTGTCACTTGCAGGTTGATTGTCGTTGTGTATTACATAACCCTGGTCTGATTGAGATTGGCACAGATCTCTTATTGCTAATGTGAGATTTTCAGTGTTTTCACTATTTGCAGATGTAGAGGTCTCAATACTTTGCATAATGCTTTTAAGTGAGCCTAAGTTTCTTATCTCTTCTATAAGAACAGAAGTCTCTTGTAATTGATTTTTTAGCGATTGACTTTGCTCATCGATCACTTTATTAAACTTATCTCTCTGTTCAAGCATAGAAACACCAATTCTCTCTTGCTGCTCATCGATTGCTAAGTTTAATCGACCTCTCTGTTCGACTATAGAATCCTCTATCTTCTCTTGTTGATCACCTGATATTTTATTAAATCTCTCTTGTTGATCTTGCATTGTTGATGTCGCTTTACAGTCAAAATCATTAACCGCATCTATAAATTTGTCTTGTTGAGTTGCCGAATGGTGGATAAATTTAGTTAAGTGCTGTTCTGTATTCTCTTGTATCTGAACTAAAGATTGATTTAGGGTCTGATCTACACTTCCTACGATACGACTGATTGCAGCCTTTCTACTCTCTATTTGTTGTATCTCTGATTTGAAAAATACTCCCATCTCCTCAATGACGTGAGTTCTGTTAAGGTGTTCATTTATGCCAGCATTCAACTGTTGAACATTCTCAAGATAACTACTTACATTACTCATATAAATATTAAACTTATCAAGCTCTGCTGTGCTTTTCTGTAACTCTTTTAATACTTGGATGTTAGCCTTTGCCATCATGGTTACATCCATACGCTCAACTAATTTCATTAGTTCAAGTTGATCTTTATGTGATTCGTTTACAGTAGAAAAGGCTTTATTCATGCCCTCTATGTTACTTGAAAATGTAGTATTAAAGATCGCTAGATTTTGTTGTAGCGTATACACTGCTGTTGCAGCATTATTTGAAAGAGAAGGCAATAACTCTACCTGAATCCAGCTGAAAAATGCGTTTTTATTGCTATTAAGCGTGCTTTTTGCATCTTTAGTCAGATAAGAAGCTGAAGTAGTAAGAAAGATACCCATTATACTACTAATCATAGCCAAAGCAACACCTCCAAGCAGTTCCATTATACCCGAATTAGCATCTTCCGAGGCAGTGCTCAACAGTGCTTCTATACCCCCTGTAAACACTAAGAAACCAACTCCTATAAGTATTCCAAACATTGTCCCAATAAGACCTAAGTAGAGAGGTATAGGTGTCAAAGTCGCTATCTCTTCCTCTACACTATCACTATTTCTATCAACAACATCTTTAATTAGAATAAAGTCGCTTGCAGCACCTTTATTTTTCGTTAAATAGTCGTTAATTGTATGTACAACCTTCAAAAAAATAGGACTAGAATAATCAGATTCAATAGTAGTTAAATCATCGTCTGTGAATGTAGATAAATCATCGTCTGTGTCCTTTGGAAAAATGTTTTCTAACTCTTTTAATTTTGATCGGTTTTTACCGAAAAAATAGAATTGTGATAATACAATTGTGATAATGACAATTATAATAATGATGTAATGTAGCATATTTACTTATTCAAATTTAATAACAGTTTTTTTTGTAATTCCCCATGTACCATTGGGTTGTTTGCGAGTACTGCCCTCTTCTATTGTAGTAATTTTAGTTCTTGTGCTACCTGATCGTTGGATCTCACAAGCATATTCTAAAAAATTACTATCTGCAAGTACTTTTTTATATGCCTTCTCATAAACTATAAACGAAGCTTCGTCATTTTTTACATTAAGCATATATATAGTGCCTGGTTTAGGAGATTCTGTCATATCATAGAAAGTGTTTTCTGCTAGATTAGCTGAACCTGCATACAATATGTTAGGGCTGTCTTTTTTAATCTCTTGAGCAGTAATGATAGTAGTAGCAGGGGTATTATATGTTTTATATTCTGCTTTATCTTTCGTATCAACAGGTTTGCTAATATCAATAGGTTTACAAGTATTTACAGATTTATAGTCTGTATATTTCGTGTCATTTACAGATCTATTACAGCTTGATTTGCGCTCTCCTATATTTGGATCTTTTCTATTTTCTTGTGTTTTTCCCTTTCTGGGAGGTCGTTTAATGTATGCAGCAATAAATGGTATAAACAAGATCATAACACAAACTACAATGGACTCTAGTATTTTAGCACGTGAAGTACTATTATCTGAATCAAGCTTAGTCGTATCTATCTCTATGCTTTTTGCACTATTAACTGAATC
>CAMQVM010000213.1 GCA_947038135.1 uncultured Rikenellaceae bacterium | reverse complement strand
GAACAAACACATAACTACCACCAGCAAGTAGCGCCAGCCGTATACATCTACGCACCCTTGATAGGTTGTTAGCTCCATAATTATAACTAACAATTGGCTGCATACCTTGCGAGATACCGTGTAGAGGCATTGTTACAAGCTGAAGAAGCGATGTTAATATAGTCATTGCCCCCACGGCTACATCTCCCCCATATTTTAATAGCTGTATATTTAGCGATATCAAAACTAGCGACTCAGTACTTTGCATTATAAAAGGTGCTACCCCAAGCGATACAATGCTCCACACAACAGTAATTCGAGGAAACATATATTTTTTTCTTATCTTTAGCGTATCTTTTTTGAGCCTTAAAAACAGTATTACCCAAAGAGCCGACACCGCTTGTGATATAACGGTGGCATAAGCTGCGCCCTTAACACCCATATCAAGAGTAAAGATAAATATAGGGTCTAGCACAATATTGATTACTGCACCGATAAGTATTGTTGCCATGCTTGTACGTGCAAATCCCTGCGTATTAATAAAGGGATTCATACCTATAGCTATAAGCGAAAAGATAGTACCTAAAAGATATATGCCTAAATAATCTGTAGCATACCCTATTGTTGCCACACTAGCACCGAACATAAATAGTATGGGCTCTGTAAATATCGAAAAAACAACTGTAATTACTACTGCCGCAACCATAAGCATCATAAAACTTGCAGTCATAACCTCAGTTGCGCCCTCACGGTCTTGCTCGCCTAGTTTTATAGCACAACGTGGTGCACCACCCATTCCAAAGAGTAAGCTAAAAGCACCTATAAGAATTATTATCGGGAAAGTGACACCTACACCCGCAATTGCAACGTCTCCATCGACCATCCTGCCAATATATATTCTATCAATTATATTATATAGTAGGTTTACTACTTGCGCTATGATTGCTGGTATTGCTAACTTTGTAAGTAGTGCTCCTACTTTTTCTGTTCCTAGTTTTGTCATCTGTATTTATACTGTTTTAATGGTATTATTTTGGTGTTTTATGGTGTAAAAATCGAACAAAGGTATCATTTTTATTTGTGTTATCTAATTAATATGTAAATTTTATTTTTATAAATTAAAATTTGTTTTGTGTCTTTGTAACTTAATGGTATATAACTATAAATTTTATATTACGAAAAAAGGAAGACGTGTTTAATGGCTCTTAATTTATTGAGGACTCTGCTTTTTTTTGTAAATATGGGTTTGGACAATAAAAATTATTTCATAACACGCACAAATCTAAGCACACTCGCTAGAAAGAGATATACTGAGCAGAAAGAGAAGTATGCAATAGTAAGCATGACACAAGCAATAATAACAATTTAAGCACAATGTAACAACGTTGTGATAGGTAGTTTGTGCTCTTACGAATAACACTTATTATTTATGAAAATGCTACAATACTCAAAAATAGTAATTGATTATATTTGGGCTGAAAATATGCAAAATAAAAAACAGACCTACAACTTAGGTCTGTTTTTCTTAATTTTGCGAACCTCTATAAATACAAAAAAAAGGCACGCTTAAAAGAGATAGTAAGCGCACCTTTTTAATATGATAAAACAGTTAATTTACAAATAGTTAATCATAACTTCTTGCTTATCTATATATTTTTTAAATTTATGCTTTGGTATGCCAAGCGCCATTCCAGCATATACAATGTTTCCATCTATGCCTAATATCCTAGATAACTTTTTATGCCCCGACTTGCTAGACGCTGAGCAGACAAACCCAGTATAAAACTGCGCCACACCAAGCGCTTCTGCCATTAGTGAGCCATTTTGATATGCTAAATTGCAATCTTCTTTACCAAACATGATACTCGATGGAGCATGAAACAAGATTACTGCAGTAGCACCCCTTAATATAGGATCATCACCTTCAGCTAGTTGCTTTTGCATCCTCTGAAATGCAGGTAGATATCTGTATGCTGGACCGATTATCAGTTTTAAAATTGGCTTTAATATAGGGTTCGAGAGCTTTTTAGCAATAGATGTAAATACCGACACTGTAAACGTAGATATTTCACGTAGTTTTTCGGGCGAGGTGACCACTGTAAATGCTACCTGTTGAGCATTTGTAGCGGTAGGAGCACGGTGAGCAGCCTCTACTATTTTCTGTAATATATTCTGCTCGATAGGAACAGTTGTAAATGCACGGTTAGAACGTCGTGATTTTATAAGTTCTAATACCTGCTCAGGAGAGGGCATCAGCTCTCTATTTATTAGGTGTACTTTTTCAGCAGGAAAAGTAGAGTGAAAAACAGCAGCAGATGGACAGATAGCAACACAATGACCACACTTAATGCAGCGCCTAGCATATTCAGCAGAAGGTATCTCTTTTTCACCACCAGTAAATACAGCCGCTGGACAAAGTAAAGCACATTTGCCACACTTGATACACTTTTGACCATCTATATAAATAGCATATTCCATAATATATATTTTGTTTGTTAAATAATGACAAAAGTACAAAAATTAAGCCATTAAAGCTACGTATCATTGAAATAAAAACACGATAGCTGGTTAAATGGCAATGAAGTCCTAACATATATACTATTTCAACTTAATAAAAGAATAAATTTCAACTTTCAATAGTTATATTTACCCAATATAAGATGATGATATGATTGATATTTCGACACAAAAAGTGATAGTTTTCGTTAAAAAACATTTTTTTAGACAAAATAGTTGTCTTTTTGATAAAAAACACTACCTTTGATATTGATAATAAAAATACCTAATACTAAAAATCACTAAAAACGACTTTCAAAATGAAAAAAAGGAGCTTTGTAACACTACTATTAATGTCGATATTTGTTGCTGTACAAGCATCACCTATCAACATTATTCCTAAACCTTCAGAGGTAAAAATAGGAAATGGCGAATTTAAACTAAACAAAGGTGTAACAATATCAACAAATAACAAGAAGATACTGCCCTTAGCAAAATATTTAAAAGAGATACTGACACAATCATCTTCGATAGATGTAAAAACAAAGTACTCTAAAACTAAGATTGGCAACATCCACCTAAAACTAGACACAGATTATAATGCTAACAACAAAGAAGCATACTCACTTGTTGTAACAACTAAAGGAGTAACAATAGTATCTTCAAATAACGCAGGTCTGTTTTATGGTGTACAATCGCTTCGCCAGCTTCTTCCAGCATCTATTGAGAGCGACGAGATGTTAGCTATAAACAATAATTTAGCTATTCCAGTAGTACAAATCACCGATGCACCACGATTTGGATGGAGGGGATACATGAAAGATGTAAGCCGCACATTTTATAGCGTAGATGTAGTGAAGAAGTATATTGATATAATGGCTCTATACAAAATGAACACTCTACATTTGCACCTCACAGATGATCAAGGGTGGAGAATACAGATAAAGAGCTACCGAAAGCTTACTGCTGAAAAATCAACTCATTTCGATTTACAATACAACCAGCCGAGCGAGAGAAGTGGTTCATACTCACAAAAAGACATTAAAGACCTTGTAAAGTATGCACAAGAGCGCAATATCACTATTGTACCTGAGATAGATGTTCCTGGACATAGCTGGGCTACTCTACTAGCATATCCTGAGCTAGGAGTTAACAACAATAACAAACCTGGACACCTATTTCCATTTTTGGAATCATGGGGACACTGGGGCAATCAGTTTACACCAAACTCTTTAGATCCTACAAACGAAAAAGTATATGCATTTCTAGGAAGTGTATTTAAAGAGGTAGTAGACCTGTTTCCGTCTAAATATATTCACTTTGGAGGTGATGAGGTGATGCACCGCTTTTGGGAAGAGCAGCCACATGTACAGAAATACATGAA
>CAMQVM010000212.1 GCA_947038135.1 uncultured Rikenellaceae bacterium | reverse complement strand
CACCCAAAAGACACTTAATCACCTATTAATTACATCAAACGCTTTTCAGGTATAGGCAAATCTGCCTGTATAGACCTAGTTTTAGCTCGTTTATTTGCTCCTGGCACCAATGGGCTATTATTCAGCACATGATGCATTCTAGCTATCTGATCGGGAGAAAAGCCTAAGAAATCAGCAGTATAATAATCCATATAATTGGTAGCTTTGTGTAACTTATGAGTTATACACTCTTCCCTTAACATATTACCTACTCCAAATTTTTTGGTGTAATATTGCCTGTCATAAGCAAATGTATCATCACAATAGTCATTATTAACATCACATCCTTCATCTGTAAATGTATGATACAAACCTAAATAATGCCCTAACTCATGGGTTAATGCTTCACTAAAAGTTTCATGATTTACAATATACCTATTAGACATCTGTATTCCATGCCCATATCCTGGAGCACTATTAAAATAGGCATCACCATACCTAAGCCCTCCTATAGGATTAGTTGATATAGTGTATCCTATATATGACTGCCCAATTATACTAGCATCCTTGTCATCAAAAGCGTATGTCCATATATTTATTACTTTATTTGGATCCCACATCTGCTTTGTGGTACTTTTCAATGAACCGAATGTATCTTTATCATATACCTTTTGTGTGTTCTGTATTCTAAAAATACCAGGCTCTTTAAGCATCACTCCTTTTTCATCGCATGGTGTTGGATACAATCTAATTCGGGTATTAATACCCTCTTTAGTTTTATATGTATTATTTAGCATCTTATTACTAGACTCTAACGCTGCATATAAATCCTCTGCGGGAATATTTTTCACCTTATTCCATGGCTCATCATATATAACATGAAAAATCACAGGCAGGTCATATATTATACTTTGGTCATCCTCTTCTAATGATAACGTTTTAAATGATATTGTCTCTCCATACTTTATTTTATCAGATATACGGGCATAAAACTTAACATAATATCGAGTATCTGGAAGCAGGTTTGATACTGTTACTGACACAGGTATATTATCTTTAGATGGAACTACAACACCAGCTATTTGATAACTGATCTCTGCTTCATAGTGTGTAAACTCTTTTGTTTTGCTTAAATAAACTCCAGCTAAACTTAGCTCTTGATTATTGTTATTGATCACTCCACTTAGCACAGCACTCCTATGAGAGCTATTTAAAATTGTTACAGGGCTAACATAAACACCTATATCACCCTCTGTAATATAAGGCAGTGGTGCAGGTTTACAGCCATTAAAAAACACTAACGCTACTATAAAAGCTACTTTTGCTATATTCTTCATAATTTCTACTATTATTTATCTATTTCTTCATTAATATTTGCGTGTATATTTAAGAGAGATGCCTTTATTGCTAAAAGTTTATCAATTACTTGAGCATTGCGATGAAGTTCTCCCCCCTCAATTTTTATCTGCTTGGCTGCACTCTGAATTTTCAGCCCTTTTATCACCACTAAATTATATATCACTTTTATAGTTTCTATATCTTCAGGGGTGAAAATTCTGTTACCTTTTCGATTACGACGAGGATGAAGCGATGAAAACTGCCGCTCCCAACTCCTTATCTGAGATTGATTTAGGTCAAATATCTCTGACACCTCACTCATCGAATAGTATATTTTTTTCGTATAATCCTCTTTTTTCACTATCTTTCGTAAAATTTTCAACAAAGATATAAAAAAAATATGAGTTTTCAAATTATTATTGGTATTGTTCAACGAGGACACCAATTAGGACGCAAGCTTGGGTTTCCTACTGCCAACATAACACCTACTGAACTTTCAGGAGTAAAACTAGGCATTTGGGCTGTTAGGATAGAGCTATTAGACACCGTATACTGGGGGGTTGCTAATATAGGGTTTAGACCATCTGTTAACAACACTACTACACCTATTTTAGAGGTTTTTATCTTTGATTTTTCAGCTGATATATATGGCGAAACAATCAAAATAGAGCTTATAAAACATATTAGAAGTGAAAAAAAGTTCAGCTCGTTAGAGCTATTAAAAGATGCTATTGCCGATGATGTGGTAAAAGCTAAAATTTATTTATATGATTATGAAAGTTGCTGATATTATTAAAGTGATTGAGCAGTTTGCTCCACTTACTTTAGCCGAAAGCTATGACAACTGTGGGTTAATGGTGGGTGATGCTAACGCCTCAATCACAAAACTACTACTTTGTGTAGATGTTACGCCTGAAATTGTAGAAGAGGCAATAACCACTGGGGCGCAGATGATTGTTGCACACCACCCGCTTATTTTTGCGCCAATCAAAAAATTTGTAGATAAATCTTCTACTGAACGAGCACTATTAATGCTTATAAAGAACGATATTTCGCTCTATATAGCACATACATCTATTGATGCTGCTATAGATCGGAAGAGCACACGTCTGAATTTTGCTCTTGGTAAAAAGTTGAATCTTTCGCAAATGCAAGTTCTATCGGTAGCACACCCAAAAGGAGAGGGGTATGGTGTTATAGGCGAGCTTTCAGAACCGATGGTTTATGGCGATTTTATATCGCTACTTAAAGATGTTACTGGTATGCCATATATAAGAACTACCGCTCCAATAAAAGCGATGGTAAAAAGAGTTGCATTGTGTGGAGGGTCGGGATCTGACCTGCTAGAAAAAGCAATTTCGAGTGGTGCAGATCTCTATATTTCGGCAGATTTTAAATATCACGCCTTTTTTTTAGCCGAAAAAAGTATCTCTATTGCCGATATTGGGCATTATGAGAGCGAAAAAGTAGTTTTAGAACTTTTTTATGGTATAATTATCAAAAAATATCCTAACTTTGCAGTTTGTAAGACGACAATAAATAGTAATCCTATAATTTACTTATAGAGATAAATAGAATTAAATTATAATAATAGCAAATGGAAGTATCAGATTTTACCGTAGAAGAGAAATTACAGGCTCTTTACCAACTTCAAAAAGTAGACTCTAAAATTGATGAAATAAACCACATCAAAGGTGAACTCCCTTTTGAGGTTCAAGACCTAGAGGATGAAATTGAGGGCTTAGAGCAACGTATCAAACGTGCAGCAGCAGAGATTGACGAGGTTATTAAATCTTCAAAAGCTAGAAAAGAGAGTGTAGAAAACTCAAAGCAGCTAATTATTCGTTACGAAACTCAACAAGAGTCTGTAAGAAATAATCGTGAGTATGAGTCGCTTTCTAAGGAGGCATCATACCAAAAGCTAGAGATAGAGCTTGCTGAGAAAAATATCAAAGAATTTTTCGCTCAAAACAAGCTTAACAAAAGAGCTCTTGAAGAGACTAAAGGTCTTCTTGCTGAGCGTAGAGCTGACCTTGTGCACAAGCGTGAAGAGCTAGATCTTATAGAGAGCGAAACTGTTAATGAAGTTGCAGAGCTTACAGCAGAAGCGAAAATTTTTGCTGCTCGTATAGACGAGAGAACACTTACTGGATATACTAAGGTACGTGCAAGTGTAAGAAATGGTATTGCTGTAGCAATGGTTAAGCGTGATGCTTGTAGTGGCTGCTTTAACCGTATACCACCACAACGTCGATTAGACGTACGCATGAGCAAGAAACTTATCATTTGCGAATATTGTGGACGTATATTAGTTTCTGACCTTATGGAAGAGACTGTATAAGGTATTTTATTGCAAATTATTTTAATATGGATAGTAGATGAAAATTTACTATCCATATTTTTTTGGTATTGGGGTATGGGTTATTGGTGTATTGTGATATAAGGGTATCGGGCTTCTCCTATTAAATTGTAACGAAATTCTATCGTTATACTAGGGCGATTCGCAAAACCTAAAATATACTTATTATCAACTATTTAGGTATGGTT
>CAMQVM010000211.1 GCA_947038135.1 uncultured Rikenellaceae bacterium | reverse complement strand
CAAGAGCATACTACTCTAACACTAAGCAGTGGAGCCACAACCGATGATATCGGCAGCGACCTGATAGAGGCGTTACCTATAAAAAATATTGATGGACGCATTATCTACCTACGTGATATTGCTACGGTGCAGTATAAAGAGGCGATGCCAACAAGCTACTTTCGCATTAATGGACTAAATACCATATCGATAGTGGTGAGTGCCGAGCCAGGGGAAAACACTTTAACAGTGGCCGAAAAAGTAAAAAGTGAGATGGATAAGATATCTAGTGGTTTTAGTGATGAATATTCGGTAATGTTATCTTATGACACCTCAGCCGATATAATGCGTGATTTGAATAAGATATACACCCGTACGATATTATCTCTTTCAATACTTTTATTATTTGTATTTATCACAAACCGAAATCCACGTTATCTATTTGTGGTATCTATTACTCTATTAGCTAATATATTAATAGCATTTATCTTCTACTATATATTTAAGGTAGAGATACATATCTACTCACTTGCGGGAATAACAATATCGCTAGGTATGGTTATAGACTCTGCTATAATCATGGCTCACCACTATACTTTATATAAAAACAGAGCTGTATTTACAGCTATACTTGGCGCATTACTCACTACAATAGGCTCTTTAGCAATAGTATTTTACCTTCCCAATAATCAAAAGGTAAACTTAGTAGACTTCTCAATTGTTACTATCATAAATCTCTCTGTATCTCTACTTATAGCCTACTTTTTTATCCCCTCGCTTATAGATAGTGTTAAGGTAGTTGATAAAACCAAACGCCGCTCAATAAAAAGGCTACGCCGCTCGGCAAGGTGGTCGCAGCGCTATGAAAAGTTTATAACAGTGGCGCAACGACACCGAACAATTGCTATATTATCGATAATATTACTCTTTGGGCTACCAGTAAATATGCTCCCTAATACAATAGAGCTAAAGAATAGTTCCACCTCACGTGACTCACTATGGGCAGATGTATACAACTCAACACTAGGGGCAAACTTCTACAAACAAAATATAAAGCCAGTTACAGATGTTGCACTAGGAGGCACGCTCCGTCTTTTCGCCGACAACCTTAACAAGCGAGGAGGATACAGAGATCCTGAGCGTCCAAAACTAATAATTCGAGCTGCAATGCCTGAGGGATGCTCGGTGCACCAGCTCAATGATATCATGCAACGCATGGAGAACTACCTTAATAGGTATGATGGTATAGAGATATACAACACCGCTATTCACAACTACCGCTCGGGCTCAATACAAATCACCTTTGAGAGAGAGATAGAAGATAGCACCTTTCCAGCTCAGCTAAAAAACTTAGTTGTGTCGCAAGCAATGAGCTATGGTGGTGCTACTTGGTCGATATATGGAATCAACACCGACAACTTCAATAACAACATACACAGCAGTTACAAAAGCCACTATATCGAGATGAAAGGGTATAACTACAACCAGCTATATAGTTATGCACGTCAGCTGAAAGACAGCCTTGCTCAAAACAGAAGAGTTTCAAATATTGATATTGGTGGCAGCTCATACGATGTATCGCTCACAGAGTTTAACTTCTACTACGATAGAGAGAAGGTTATACACGACAATATAAACCTACCACACTACTTTAGCCTCCTACGAAACCAGCTATTTGATGATGTTGCAGGGTCAGTATATACCGATGGCATGGAGGCACGTGTACGGCTGAAATCTAATAATACTAAAGAGTTTGATATATACCACCTCCAAAATGAGTCTGTAATAGTCGACTCAGTGGGGGTTAAGCTATCAGATTTCGGATCAATTGAAAAAGAGCGTAGTGGTAATAATATCTACAAAGAGAACCAGGAGTATAAGCTATCAATAGGATACGATTTCTTAGGTTCGTATGAGCTAGCAAAAAGAGTAATGAAGCGTGAAATTGAGCTTTTTGAGGAGGATATATTGCCAGTGGGGTATACTATAAGTAAAGGCGGTGACAGAAATTGGAGGCACGACGACCCAACACAATATGCACTTATTGGATTGGTTATAGTTATTATATTTTTTATCTGCTCTATACTTTTTGAATCTCTTAAACAATCACTGGTTGTAGTGATGCTTATACCGCTATCTTTTGTAGGGTTATTTCTTACATTTATAATTGGTGATTTTCATTTTGACCAAGGCGGATATGCTGCCTTTGTGCTCCTTAGTGGAATCACTGTAAATGTTGGTATATACCTTATTTACGAATATAACCTACTTCGCCGTAGTGGCAGCCGTGGGGTTATTAGAGATTACACTGTTGCCTTTAACCGTAAAATAGAGCCTGTAATGCTAACTATCATCTCTACTGTATTGGGGCTTGTACCATTTATCTATGATGGCGATGATGAGGTTTTTTGGTTCTCTTTTGCCGTTGGATCTATTGGAGGAATACTTTTCTCTATAATTGCTATAATTGTCTATCTGCCTATATTTATGCCTCGTGAGAAAATGCCAAAAGATTGTGGCTAGATTATGAAAAAATTGTGGGACTATAACTGTTGAATCTCAATTCATCAATTAACTTTTACAATTATTTTTGGTTTATTTTATAAACTAGTTTGCATATTAAATATATTTGTTTACCTTTGTATATATAATGATCACTGATAGGTCACTATATAATAGTATATTTAGTTAAATTAAAAACAATTATTATGGAAAAGACATTTAACCAAGAACAGAGCGTTGAACTGATTAAAGTGATGATTCAACAAGCAAAAGGCAATGTAGCAAAAGAGAGTGGAAACTATTTACTATTATGGGGTCATATATACTTTTTATTAGCTGCTTTACATTTTATAACTCTTCAATGCGTCGCAGGAGGATATTTAACAGCGGCAGAGGGAGGTTTATATACAAATATATCATACAAGGTAGGTATATTTATAGGGGTGTTAGGTCATATAATACTTTACAAAAAAGAGAGCAGATCTAAAACAGTAGTTTGTTACACCGACTACATGATATCGGCAAATTGGGCTGGTGTAGGAGTTGGGATATTGATTATATTATTTACACTGAACAATATGATGAATATATCCGTGCATACTATTTGTCTATACATTTGGTTTATATATGTCGGCAGTGATATCAAAGTTCAAGAAGCTATTTGTCTCAATTGCTATATGTGTGTGCTGTATAGCATCATACAAATTTATATCTACTGAGTACTACCCCATTCCTATGGCAATTGCTATGTTATGTGGTAATGTGATACCTGGTTATATATTTAAATATAATTACTCCCGAAAAAATGGTTAAAAAACTTAATCCTATACTTAACTCACAATTACGATTATCGATAATGTCAATTTTGATATCTGTAGAATCTGCCGATTTCAGCTTTTTAAAAAGTAAGACAGAAGCTACATCGGGTAATTTGAGTGTGCAACTAGAGAAATTGAAAGAGGTGAAATACATTGAAATAGAGAAGCTTTTTGTTGCTAAAAGACCTAAAACAGTATGTAAAATCACTGCTGAAGACTAGTGTGTTTTGAGCTAGGCAGTAAAGAGAGTCAATTTATCTTGTACAATATCATTTGTAAATTGCAAACTGATGTGTCATTTCAGATAGGGCATATATCACACTGAGTATGCTACTTACATCACAATCTCAATTCTCTGCATTTCATCTTGTTACCAACGTTATCATAACCGTTATATTTTCACAGGATTGCTACAGTCACCTCACGCTTTGATTTTTTATAAAAACGGACATAGAAAGGAGTCAATTAAAAACTTAGTATTTTAATTGACTCCTTTCTATGTCCGTAATATATGGCATATTGCAGTGTGAGGTAGCTTCATAACTATAAGCATCCCATATGTCGTCTTTTTATGCAA
>CAMQVM010000210.1 GCA_947038135.1 uncultured Rikenellaceae bacterium | reverse complement strand
GCAATACACCCCGAGCCTCAGCCTCTAAGCCTATTTCAACCATAATATCTACACGCCTATTAATTCTATCATACAACAACTCACGTGGCATATCAATAGCTAGTTTCACAATATTAAAATATCGCTCTTTAGCCACACCTTTACGCTGTAACGAATAGGGCTTACCAGTAGATAAACAGACCTCTAATGCCCTTACTACCCTCTTATAATTTGCCTTATCTACTATATTATAAAAATCGATATCAAGCTCTTTAAGCTGCACAAGAAGCGCATCTAGCCCATTATTTTGATAGATAGACGTAAGTTCTTCACGGATTTCAGGGTCGACCTTTGGTATATCGTCCAATCCATTACACAAAGCATCAATATATAACCCTGAGCCACCAACCACAACAACATAGTCACCTTTTTCAAAAAGATTATCGATAAGCGCAAGAGCATCTTTCTCAAACTCACCAGCAGCATAATCATTCCATACATCATGGCTATTAATAAAGTGGTGTTTAACCTCCTTTAATTCATCTTCGTTAGGTGTAGCAGTACCTATACTCATTTGGCGATAAAACTGCCTAGAGTCGGCTGATATAATCTCTGCACCAAACCTCTTTGCTATTTCAATAGCAAAAGAGGTTTTACCAGATGCGGTTGGTCCAGCCACTACAATAAGTGTTTTGGTTTTACTATCCAATTTATATTTATTAATCTGTTAAAATTCGTCTTCGCCATACTCATCTTCACTATCAAAGCTATCGAAATCATCCATCGCTTCATCAAAGATAGATTTGCTTTGCCCACCAAAAGCTGCATCATATTGATCGGGGGCATCGCCATTAGCAAACCTCACTCGAGGGTATGTAATACCATCAGCGGGCTCTATTATATCTATAAGCTCCAAGAAAAAAGCTCTATCTTCCATAAGGTCAAAAACAAATAACATACGTGCAGATGGCTCTGTCATAATTTCAGCCAACAATACAGAGTCCATGGTTACAGGCTTGATTTCATCTTCTCCAAAGCTATCTTGCTCTTCAACCCCCATGTCAATAAGAGTAAACTCTCTGAGTTTCATCCATTTTTCATTACACAGAAACATAGAGCACATCTCAAAATCATCATATTCAATCTCTTCACATATCAGAGCATGAAACTCTTTAAGTGTAGCATTGTATGGTAACTCAAAATCTCTAACAAAGTGTTCGTCCTCATCAGAGAGCATTCTAAATTTGTATATCATAATCTCTTTAAATTTACGCCCGAAAGCGGTTATTCCTTTTTAATTTAGATCAAAGGTAATAAAATTTTATATAGTCGCTAACAAAAAATCAACAACATCGATATTATCTGCATAATCCCACATTGCTGGATACTGCGCCCTGCCAAATGGAACACACCTATCATCTAAACCTACCACGCACTGTAATAGATTGTTATTGGCTTCAATAAAGCTACCTACACTAGACAAACTGGTGTATTCAGATATATTTATTTGTGAAGTAGCTGCTTGCAAGCTATGCCTATCTATTGCAGTAAAATAACCTCCATCATAAAAATTATCCTTTTGCATTAGCAGTAGTGCTCTTTGCTGTTTATATATATTAATAAAATGCACACTCTCGACCCTCTTACCTGCCCACGCACTCCAAAGCTTACCTCTATCAAACCCCTGCGGAACAAATAACATAGATACGTTTCTACACCCTTGACCATAATGTAAAAATATATCATCCCATAAATTAAGTAGATCTTCCTCGCTCTCTTCGCCAGTAATAACAGCTATTGAAGATCTACTTCCCCTCATTATAGATGGTATATTACCAAAGTTATATTCAAAATATCTATTAGAGTTATTGCTTCCTGTGGCTATGACCTTATCTACCCTCTCTCCACTATATTCATGCACTTGCCATAAAGGATTACACTCTGACATGAGCTTCACAAACCACCTCATAGTCACACTATCTTTAGAGGCATATTTAATATAAGTATCTACCGAACATAGTGCACAGTATATAACATCGGCACACCCTACAAAAGGTATATTCCCAGCAAGTACAAGAGCTACTTTGGTATTACACAAATCAGAAATATCAGAGGTGCCAGATATAGCGGTAACACCCTTAGATATATCCTTAAAATCATACCTCTCTACAAACTTCTCTAAATGTTCTCGTGTTAACATACCATCAACAATAGCTGCCAGCGAGCTCTCTACATTCTCCCTATCAAACCACTCATTAGCATTATAGGCATCACGAAGCAATTCTTGCGAAATATCAGAGTTTTTAATTTTATCAGCAAGAAGTAGCAAAAAATCGATATTAAACATCTCCAACCTCTTTAAACTTACATAGCACAGTTTTAAGATCTTCAGGGGTATCTATTGCATACGATTCCACCAATGTTATAGCACTCTTTATGGTATACCCATTCTCGATCCAACGCAACTGCTCGAGCGATTCACACCCCTCAAGTTCTCCTACCTCTAGTGCTGTAATCTCTCTTAACACCGTGCTTCTATACCCATACAACCCTATATGCTTATAGTAGGTGTGATTTTGCTGCCACATCTCTTTCGCCTCTCCACGAACAAATGGTATTACGCTTCTACTAAAATATATAGCATACCCTTTTTTAGACAAAACTACTTTTGGTGAATTTTCATTAAAGATATCTTCATCTTTAGAGAATGGTTTTACTAGAGTCGCTATATCACACTGCACATCGTCAAAGCAGCCTATAAGAGAGTCTAGTTGAGTAGTGTCTACAAAAGGCTCATCGCCTTGAATATTTATCACCACATCAAATTTCACATCAAATAGCTTTTCGGCATGAGTTAATGCTTCATTGCACCTATCTGTTCCACTTTTATGGGTTGTAGATGTCATTACTACCCTTCCGCCGAACGATAAAACATTCTGCTCTATTCGAACATCATCGGTAGCCACAACCACATATTTAAACCTCTTTACTGCTTTGTTATATACCCTCTCTATCATTGTTTTACCAAATATATCTACAAGAGGTTTACCCTCAAATCTAGTAGACGCATAGCGTGCTGGAATGATAGCTATTATATTTTTCATAAATAAAATTTATTAATATTTTTGCTACAAAGATAATTTTTTTTACCTTTGTATTGAAAAGAGTTCGCAATCTTTCACTAATTTTTTATGTAAAGGTGTATTTTTCGAGTCAATAATTTTACAAAAAACGCTATAAACACAAAATCACCTATTCAATTTTTCACAAATTAATAAGAGATAAACAACTTGTTATTAGTATAATTACAACATATTAACAACTACACTCTAATAGTAAAAATCACACCCGAGAGATGTTTTTATAAATATTTCTTGACAAAAAAAAACATCTAAATATTCATCCTCATACACAATCAATCACATTACCATTATTATGCAAGAAATAAATAGAGAAATTTTAAAGAAAAAAACAATTGTTGACCTTCGTGTTATTGCGAAGCACTTAGGAATTAAAAGGGTTGACACCTACAAAAAAGGTGATCTTATAGAGCTACTTTTAAATGAAACTGGTGTTGACACAATGATAGGCAACAAAGAAGAGGAGAAGGAGCAGATGCCAGACCCTACGGAGAATAAAATTTCTGAGAAAAATAATGACAATGCTGATAATAAAGCCTCTGTTATTGTTGCTGACAATAGCAACGAAGAGCTTCAAGAGTTAGAAAGCAAACCAAGAAAGAAGAGAGAACGCATACCGCCAACGGTGATAAAGCCTCTGTCTAGCAATCGCAACAATCCAGACACCTCAAGCAATCGTGTAGAGAAATCTGAATTTAAGCCTAAAGATACTGACAAGGAGACTCAAGAGGTTGCTGAACAAACAGAAGCATCTTCGAC
>CAMQVM010000209.1 GCA_947038135.1 uncultured Rikenellaceae bacterium | reverse complement strand
CACCTCGCGTGTTGATGCGTGTACACACATAGCTTCATACTCCTCTTTGTTTACATTTTTACCTCCATCAAGGTAAAACTGAAGCAGGCGGTGCACCATCATATCAGGGAAACGCCTAATTGGTGAGGTGAAGTGAGTGTAGTGGTCAAATGCTAAGCCATAATGTCCAATATTCTCAGTAGAGTATATTGCTTTTGCCATGGTGCGAAGAGCTAATATAGAGAACAAATTCTCTACCTTCTCGCCTTTTATAGATGCAAGTAGCTTATTTATCTCTTTTCCAATTGCTTTTTCAGAGTCTGCCCTTACCTGATAGCCAAATCGAGCAACAAATTCTGTTAACTTCTTAAACTTTTCAGCGCTTGGCTTGTCGTGTATTCTATAAACGAAGTTGCGCTTTGTTCCACGTTGCTTACCAATAAACTCAGCTACCGAAAGGTTTGCTAATAGCATAAACTCCTCAATCAGCTGGTTTGAATCTTTCATCTTCTTGAAATAGACATTTATAGGTTTACCCTTTTCGTCTAGCTCAAACTTAGGCTCGTCTCTCTCAAATGCGATAGATCCGTTTTTGTATCTCTGTTTTCGTATTATCTTTGCAATTCTGTCAAGTGTAAGAATCTCATCTTTCAGCTCTCCTTCGCCACCCTCAATGATTGCTTGAGCATCTTCATACGAAAATCTAGCATCTGAGTGAATAACAGTTCTGCCATACCACTTATCTACAACCTCGCCATTATCGGTGATTTCAAAAACCACTGAGAAGCAAAATTTATCTTCGTGTGGACGCAGCGAGCATAAAAAGTTAGATATTCGCTCTGGTAGCATCGGTACAACTCTATCAACAAGATATACAGATGTTGCTCTCTCAGTAGCCTCTTTGTCAAGAATTGTGCCCTCTCTTACATAGTGTGTAACATCGGCGATATGCACACCTATCTCCCAATTGCCATTTGGCAATGCTCTAACTGATAGCGCATCGTCAAAATCTTTAGCATCAAATGGGTCAATTGTAAAGGTTGTGATATCTCTAAAATCACGTCTTTTGGCTATCTCTTTAGGGCATAATGTGTCGCTCAGCTTTAATGCCTCTTGCTCCACCTCATCTCTGAATTTATATGGTAGGTCAAACTCTGAAAGTATAGAGTGCATCTCGGCATCATTATCTCCCACCATACCAAATATCTCGACTACCTTACCTACTGGGTTTTTGCTGCCTATGGTCCACTCTATAATCTCAACCATCACCTTTTCGCCATTCTTAGAGTCCATAAGGTGATCGCTAGGAATTAGTATATCATAAGGCATCTGTCTGCTATCAACCTCAACAAATCCAAAATGCTTGGTAAGCGACATCACTCCAACATATTTTTTGTCTGAGCGTTCAGTAACTTCGGTTATGTGTCCTTCTATGCGTCCCTTTGCATTTCGGTAGTCACTAACAGATATATTAACAACATCTCCCATGAGTGCATTTTGGCTATTTTCAGCCTCCACAACAATATCCTCATCAATATCTTCTACTTTTATATAAAGTGTGCCTCTTGTTAGAGATACAACCTTACCAACACAGCTTTCTACCTTAACTCCATTAAGCTGATATGCATCTTTTGAAGCCTTTATAATGAAGTTTTCTTCTAGCAGAGAGTGAAGAACATCTTTAACAGCATACTTATCTTTATCATGGGTAATATCCAGCATGGCATACACCTGAGCGGGTTTTACCTGTGATACGGGGTTCTGCGAAAAAATTAATTTTATATTTTTTATGTACTCCTCTTTGGAATATCTACTTTTTTTTACGTTCTTTGACATAGTTTTATAGCTAAATTTATGCTATAAAAGTAATCAAATTTATTTAAATTATGAATATTTTAGAGATAATTTCAAATATTATCGGAGCAAGACCCTCTCAAGTGGAGGGAATTATTGCTCTTTTAGATGATGGTGCAACCATCCCTTTTATCAGTCGTTACCGAAAAGAGCGCACTGGAGGGGCTGACGAGGTGGTTGTTGGTGCAGTGAAAAAAGAGTACGAAAGATTGCAAGAGTTAGAGAAGAGAAAAATATATATTCTCAAAAGTATTGACGATCAGGACAAATTAACTGACGAATTAAGAAAAAGGATAGAAATATGCGTCGATTCTACAAAGTTAGAGGATATTTATCTCCCATTTAAGCCTCGCAGGCGCACACGTGCAACTATCGCTCGTGAAAAAGGTCTTGAGCCCTTGGCAGAGGTTATATTTGCTCAAAAAAGAGATGGGTTATCTGCAATAGTTAAAGGGTATATATCAGACGAGGTGAAAAACGAAGCTGAGGCTATTGCTGGGGCTAGCGATATTATATCTGAGTGGATAAGTGAAGATGAAAAAGTTAGAAGCGTGCTACGAAAAATGTTCACCCGAAAGTCGCATATTAAAAGTGTGGTAGCAAAAGGTAAAGAGCAAGAAGGCGTAAAATATAGCGACTACTTTGAGTTTGATGGTGTACTGTCTCGTCAGCCATCGCACCGTGTACTTGCGCTCTTTAGGGCTGAAAAAGAGGGTGTGATAAAGCTATCTGTTGAGGTTGACAGAGATGAGGCGCTTGATGCTATTTATCCGCTGAAAGTGAAGCATTATGCTACTAAAGAGTGTAGCAATATAGTAGAACTAGCTCTTGAAGATAGCTATAAAAGGTTGATAAAACCATCACTCGATAATGAGATGATGTCTGAAGCTAAAAAAGCTGCTGATGCAAGTGCTATAAATGTATTTGCTGAAAACTTACGTCAGTTGTTATTATCATCGCCATTAGGCAGTAAAAGAGTCTTGGCTATTGATCCTGGGTTTAGATCGGGCTGTAAGGTAGTGTGTTTAAATCATCGAGGCGATCTGCTGCATAATGAAAATATATATCCTCATGAGCCTCAAAAAGAGTCTGTGCAAGCCACCAAAAAGCTGTTGAGTATGGTAGAGAGTCACGATATTGATGCCATTGTTATAGGCGACGGAACAGCATCTCGTGAGACTGAAACCCTTGTAAAAAAGATACAGTTTCATAAAAAGGTAGATGTATATATGGTTAGTGAAGATGGTGCGTCTGTATACTCTGCATCTAGTGCCGCACGTGAGGAGTTTCCTACCTATGATGTTACTGTTAGGGGTGCTATATCTATTGGTCGTAGGCTTATGGATCCTCTAGCTGAACTTGTTAAGATAGACCCTAAGAGTATAGGTGTAGGGCAGTATCAGCACGATGTAGATCAATCGTTTCTGAAAAAGTCGCTTGATGAGGTTGTTGAGAGCTGCGTGAATAGAGTAGGGGTGAACCTTAATACTGCATCATATCATCTTTTAAGTTATGTGTCGGGTATAGGTGGTGTGCTATCTAAGAATATAGTAGAGTATAGAACAGCAAATGGAGATTTCACGGAGCGTAAAGAGCTGCTTAAAATCCCACGTTTAGGAGCAAAGGTTTATGAGCAGTGTGCAGGGTTTTTGCGTATCACTGAAGGTGCTAACCCTCTTGATGGTAGTGCGGTGCATCCTGAGTCTTATAAAATAGTTGATAAGATGGCTAAAGATTTAAAATGTAGCGTTAAAGAGTTATTGGGCTCTGAGGAGCTACGCAAGTGTGTTGATGCCTCTAAGTATGTAACAGAGAAGATAGGTATGCCAACAATTATTGATATACTATCAGAGCTAGATAAGCCAGGTCTTGATCCTCGAAGTATGGTTGAAACATTTG
This sequence comes from uncultured Rikenellaceae bacterium, assembly GCA_947038135.1. Taxonomy (GTDB): domain Bacteria; phylum Bacteroidota; class Bacteroidia; order Bacteroidales; family Rikenellaceae; genus CAMQVM01. The sequence continues at coordinate 162 of CAMQVM010000209.1, read as the reverse complement.
AATTTGCTGAGGGTATATATAAAGTAGAAGATTTACGTGAGGGGATGGAGCTTCCTGGAATAGTTACCAATATAACAAATTTTGGTGCTTTTGTTGATATAGGTGTAAAGCAAGATGGTCTTGTGCATATATCTCAGCTAGCAGATAAGTTTGTATCTAACC
>CAMQVM010000208.1 GCA_947038135.1 uncultured Rikenellaceae bacterium | reverse complement strand
ACAACTTCAGCAATATCACCACACCACGCATAATAGAGCTCACCTCTACAAAAGAGACACCCACTTCAAAAGTACTCTACACAGCACCAAACCCTGTAAAAGATTATAAGTACGGCGAAACTTACCTTGGCAGCATTAAATCGGCAGATGGCAAACACGACAACTACTACCGACTTACTACACCAATAGATTTTGATGCCACAAAAAAGTACCCAACAATTATATATGTATACGGTGGACCACATTCTCAGCTGGTAAAAAATAGCTGGTTAGCAAGCCAAGGACGCTGGGAAATGTATATGGCACAGCGTGGATATGTAGTTTATGTTCAAGATAACCGAGGTACAACTAACCGTGGCGCAGATTTTGAGAAAGCAATACATGGTCAGTGCGGGCAAAACGAGATGGAAGACCAGATGGAGGGTGTAAAAATGCTTCAATCACTCTCTTTTGTCGACACCAACCGCATAGGAGTACACGGCTGGAGCTACGGAGGCTTTATGACTATCTCATTAATGACAAACTATCCTGAGGTATTCAAGGTAGGCGTGTCAGGTGGTCCAGTAATTGACTGGAAATGGTATGAAGCAATGTATGGCGAGCGCTACATGGACTCACCAACTCGCAATAGTGAGGGTTATACAAAGACATCTTTGATAAGCAAAGCTAAAGATTTAGAAGGCAGACTACTTATCTGTCAAGGTGCTATTGACGATGTTGTCCTTTGGCAACATAGCCTAAGCTTTATCCGCTCATGTGTTGTTGAAGGCAAGCAGGTTGACTACTTCCCTTATCCTATGGCAAAACACAACGTTCTAGGAAAAGACCGAATCCACCTTATGGATAAAGTATCGCTATATTTTGAAGACTTTTTAAAGTAAACAGTGATATATAACAATTAAAAACTGAGTTCTATAAATTTAGCATCAAAATACAAAGCAGTTGTTATCAAATAAATTTGACAGCAACTGCTTTTCAAAACAAAATCTCAATAAAAAACTAATATGTTCGCTCTTGTCGATTGTGATAACTTTTTCGTATCATGTGAAAGAATATTCCGCCCTGATTTACAGAATAAGCCCGTAGTGGTATTATCTGGAAATGATGGCTGTATTATAGCACGAAGCAACGAAGCTAAAGCTCTAGGTATCGCTATGGCAGTACCCTACTTCAAGGTTAAAAGTATGTCTGAGCGAGGCAAAGTAACTCTTTTCTCATCAAATATAATGCTATATGGAGATATCTCACGACGTGTAATGTCTATACTTCAAGATGCAGCACCTGCTATGGAGGTCTACTCTATTGATGAGGCATTTTTAGATTTCAGAGGTATGCCCGCAGATTTCGATTTAGAGGCACACCTAAAATCACTGGTTGAAACAGTCCAGAGAGGCATAGGCATACCAATATCTATAGGTGTAGCTCCAACAAAAACACTAGCTAAACTTGCAGCCAACAGAGCAAAAAAGAGCACTTTCAGCAGCAGTAAAGTATATATAATAAACAGTAATAGAGATTCAATTCGAGAGATATTAAAACCGACTCCAATAGCCGATGTTTGGGGCATAGGTCGCAAGTCTCAGGTGTTATTAAGAAAAAACAATATCGAAACCTGTTATGATTTTGTCAACCGCTCAGCAGGGTGGGTAAAGCAGGCTATGGGCATCACAGGTGAGCGCACATGGCGAGAGCTACGTGGCGAAAAAGCTATTGATTTTGTAGGAGAGTCAGATGGCAGGCAGCAGATTAGCAACTCTCGCACTTTCTCATCAGAAATATATGATTTTGATATTTTGGCATCATCTATAGCAAATTTTATCACCAGTTGCGTAACCAAACTAAGGGCACAAAACTCAACAGTTGGACTACTTACAGTATTTATTCAAACCAACAGATTCAAATCTAACGTAGAGTATAACGAAAGCCGTGTTCACCGATTCAACGTCGAGAGCGATGCCATAACAGAGATAATACCAATAGCTACAAAACTTCTAAAGAGCATGTATAGAGTAGGCATAGGTTATAAAAAAGGTGGTGTGGTTTTCAGCTCTTTAGCCGATAAATCAGCTCGTCAAGCAGTACTTTTCGACACAATAGATAGAGACAAGCAAGACACTTTAATGAATGTATTAGATAATCTAAACTCAAAGTTTGGCAACCACACTATCATATCAGCTCGCAAAGGTTTTGACGCTCTACCGATTAAACGTGAAAACCTATCTCGTTGTTACACTACCTCGTGGTCCGATATCATAGAGGTTAAATGCTAAAATGAGGCAGTTGATAAGCTAAAAAAATCCAAATAAGAGAAGACCGCTGATAAATTGATAAAATGTGAAAAATTAAGGGTTATGACAAAAATTAGCATACTTTAGTGTGTGACTAAGTCCTAATCTCGAAAATGATGCAGCAGTTCTCAATTTAGTAACGGTCTCGAAATAGTCATAAGATTTCAAATTCCTCAACTATGCTTCACTATATTCCACGACCATTCTTCACAAAATTCCACAACCATTCTTCACAAAACTCCACAACCGTAAGCTTCCCAAATTATTAAACAAAAAATTCTCTTGGTTAAAATAACTTTCAACCAAGAGAATAAAATTATATAAAACTGATATATTACTTTTTAGGAGCACCAGGAGTTTCGGCAGATTTAGATGCAGCATAATCTGCATTTAAACCCTCTAACACCTCAGCAGTTACATTAAATGTAGGGTTAGATATAAGAACAGTGTTAGCATTACCATTAGTATTAAGAATCAAATCGTAATTCTTCTCTGCATTGTACTTCTTTAAATATACATCAACATCGTTATTGATATTATTAAATAGAACACGCTCCTCTTCTTGAAGCTCAGCAAGTACTTTATCTCTATATTTCAATACAGATTGCTGCTCAACTGTTAGCTTTTGTTCCATTTCAGCTGCTGTAGCACGAGTAACAAGACCTTTCTCAATCTTATTTTGAAAGTCTGCAACTTTACGTTCTAAGCTCCTTGTTTTGTTTTCTAGCTGCTTTTGCACCTTAGCTGCTTTCACATCAAATTTAGATTTTAAATCTTTGTAGTGATTGTAGCTACTCACTAAAGAGTCTGAGTTGATGTAGACGATACCGCCGCTTTTCTTCATCTCAACAACTGGTGTTGCTGGCGTTAAAACTGATGCGTCTATTGCTGTTGTGCTTGGTTGGCATCCTACAAATAAAGTAGAAGAAACTGCAAGTGCTGCTAATAATGTTTTTGTCATAATATTGTTATTTATTAAATTTATCACAATTAAGTCATTTTTTATTTCTATTTGCAGTTTATTATATTGCAAATAACCGTTGATAGCCACAAAATGAAGACAAACTTAATGAATTTACTTATAATTTACAAGTTTTAGACGAGTTTTTTTTAATAAAATTTAATTATTATTTTCACATCTATAAATTACGAGTACTTTTAACAAGCTAATAAAATACAACATACACACTATAACACACTACTACATAGGATATACACCTCAAAATAACACTTCCTAACAGTTGCAACATCTCACCCTATACATCAATTGACATTCATCACACCAAAAGCCACCTAAAGCCACCAAAACGGGCTAAAAATCATTATTAATACCCCAAAGCCTCAATCAATTTAAAATTGATTCTCTGATTTTTCCCCTCATAAGGAAAACAGTGAATATGTATAGCAGGATTAAAATTCATCTCTATAATTGCATGGTTACCCTCAAGTGCAGGCTCTGAAATATTTTTTATTATCATATCTACACCCGTAATTTTAGCCCCTACTGCTTTAGCTGCCTCTGCTGCCAACACTTTATATGATCTATCTATATCATCTGTAAAATCTATACTATCGCCACCAGTGCTAATGTTAGAATTTTCACGTAAAAAAGACGGTCACCCTCTTCAACCACATAATCAAAGGTGCGTCCT
>CAMQVM010000207.1 GCA_947038135.1 uncultured Rikenellaceae bacterium | reverse complement strand
CGGAGTGACTGGAGTTCAGACGTGTGCTCTTCCGATCTTGATTTGTGCGATGGGGGTGGTACATTTCTAGGCATTTTACCTAAGCTAAAAGCACTTAATCCAACTAAGATAACACTACAAGTGGGTCATGCTATCCAAAAACAAGGGATTGAAAAAGTGGCAGCTATCTATGATAATGTTATTATTACTAACTCTTTTTATGACTTGGACTTAGAAGATTTACCTAGCAATGTAAAGGTTACAATAGCATTAATATGTATTAAAAATCATCATAAAATGTTGACTGCTGTTTAATTTTCGATATTAAACAGCAGTTCGCATTTTTAGAATAGTCTCTAGTAGTAATATAAAGTTTGGGTAGTAATCGGTATCTCGTAAATCATTTTGTATTTAAACAGCTATGACAGCACTATATCATAACCCATATACTTACTAATCATTGCACAAAGGTACGATATATTTTCAAATCATCAAACAAAAAATGCGTAAATGTTTTGATTTGTTATTTATTTTGTTATTTTGTTATATATTTAATTAATCACAGTTTTATCCGATAAAATTGCACTGAAATTTGTTATACATAATTCAATCATACTTACCCTTTCAACTCTTCTAGCTCCATCCAGCGCATACTTTTCTCATCTAGCAGGTCGCTTACCTCAGCATGACGTATAGAGAGCAATGAAATTTCATCTGCTCCGATATTACCACTTGACAGTTTATTCTCTATCTCTAGCTTCTCTTTTTCAAGATTTGCAATATCTACCTCAAGCAACTCTAGCTCACGACTATCTTTATAGCTCAGCTTCTTTTTTGCCTTATCACTACTCTTCTGTTTTTCAGCGGAAGGGGCTGGAGCAGGAACTGGAGTAGTAGATTTATTATTACTTCCGCCTTTATTACTTAAAAGCTCTGCTTTTTCCTCTTCATTATTGCGATATTGGGTGTAGTTACCCTCGAAAAGTGATGTTGTGCCACCTTCACCAAATATAAGTAGGTGATCGGTCACTCTATCCATAAAATATCTATCATGCGAAACGACAATTACGCACCCTGTATAACTCTCAAGATAGTTCTCTAGAACATTCAAAGTAGCAATATCAAGGTCATTAGTAGGCTCATCGAGTATCAAAAAGTTTGGTGAGCGCATCAATATTGTTAGCAGATAGAGCCTACGACGCTCGCCACCACTAAGCTTCGACACAAGCGAATATTGTGTTTCGGGCTCAAACAAAAACTGAGTTAAAAACTGCGATATACCTATTGTATGCCCACTGCCAAGAGTCACCACCTCGGCTATATCTCTAGCAATATCTATAACCCTACTATTAGCATCAAAATCAATACCCTCTTGTCGGTAGTAGCCAAACTGCACCGTGCTACCGATATCTACCATACCACTATCTGGAGCAATTTGGCTATTTAATATCTTTAGAAATGTAGATTTTCCAGTTCCGTTCTTACCTATAATACCTAGCTTTTCTCCTTTAGTGAAGGTGTAGCTAAAGTCTGTTAACACCTTTTTGTCACCAAAAGATTTATTAAGAAGCTTTGCCTCAAATATCTTTGTACCAAGGCGTGTGTGTCCTATATTTATATTTACACTATCATCGTTTCTTGATGCAAAGGCACGCTCTTTAACATCTGTAAAGGCATTTTGACGATACTTAGATTTTGTTCCCCTAGCCTGTGGCATACGTCGCATCCACTCGAGCTCTTTTTTATATACATTTTGCGCCTTTTCACGGTCTGAGTCAAACTGCACTATACGCTCACTTCGTCGCTCTAGGTAGTCTGAGTAGCCTCCTTTGTAGCAATAAATTGTACGTTGGTCAAGCTCATAGATGTCCGAACATACACGATCAAGAAAATATCTATCATGGGTAACCATAAATAGAGTCTTGCCTCTTTTAATTAAGTACTCTTCTAACCATGTAGACATTTCAAGGTCTAAGTGGTTGGTAGGCTCATCAAGAATCAATACATCTGGCTCACTAACTAACACCGTAGCTAGTGCCACACGTCGCCGCTCTCCTCCTGATAGTGTCGCCATCTTCTGCTCAAGGTTGTGTATGTTAAGCTTTGTAAGTATCGATTCTGCTCGGTTCTCCATATCCCAGCCGCCAAGGTTATCAATAGCAATAACACTATCGCCAAGCAGCTTCTCATCTCCACTCTCTAGTGCGCTATTGTAGTCAGACAGAGCCTTTAGCAGGGCGGTGTTAGAGTTGTAAACTGCTTCTAACACTGTTATATTATCATCAAAATCGGGATCCTGTGATAGGTAGCCTACTGTTATATCTCTACGAAAAGATATATTGCCACTTTCTGAACTCTCGGTGCCTGCTATAATGTTTAGCAGTGTACTCTTTCCTGTGCCGTTCTTTGCAATTAATCCTATACGTGTTCCCTCTTTGATGTATAATGTAAGGTCTTCGTATAGTAAATAATCACCAAACCACTTGCTTATATTCTGTAATTGTATCATATCTAATCTAGTTTAACGCTGCTTATGCCACCAATAATAGCATCTACTATATCGTGTGCAACATCTTTTTTGGACTTTAGAGATAGCTGTATGCTCTCCATGTTGCTATTAATAATTGTCACCTTGTTAGTGTCAAACCCGAAACCTGCACCTGCATCTTTTAAAGAGTTGAGTACTATAATATCTAAGTTTTTAGCTTTTATCTTTCTCTTTGCATTCTCTAGCTCGTTATCAGTTTCTAGGGCAAATCCAACAACTGTTTGATTGCTGGTTTTGTTGTCGCCTATCATTGCGGCTATATCTTTTGTTTGTGTTAGTTGTATTGATAGGTTACCATTGAAATCCTCTTTCTTTAACTTTCGTGTAGCAGTTGTTTCAACAGTATAATCTGCTACGGCTGCTGCCATAACTATAATATCACTCTTTGGTGACTCCTTGTGCATTACCTGATGCATTGATTGTGCACTCATAGCCTCAACCTCTGTAACACCATCAATTGACCCCTTTAGACGAGCATCGACTCCAGCTCGGACTATTGTAACCTCGGCTCCTTTATCTTTAAGCACCTGCGCTATTGCATAGCCCATTTTACCTGAAGAGTAGTTGCTAATAAACCTTACCGAGTCGATAGGCTCAATCGTACCACCTGCTGTTACAACTGCCCTCTTGCCCGACAAAGGACGATTACTACTGAGTGTTTTAAAGTATGAGTCAATATACTCTACAATTGCAGTGGGCTCTGCCATGCGTCCTTTACCCTCAAGCCCGCTAGCTAAAAATCCAGCATCGGGTTCGATGATATTAACTCCATCAGCTAGTAGTTGCTTAATATTACGTGCAGTTGTGGGGTGTGTATACATATCAAGATCCATTGTTGGGGCTACAAATACAGGGCAACGTGCAGATAGATAGGCAGTGATAAGCAGATTATCGGCTATGCCATTTGCCATCTTACCAAGGCTATTTGCTGTTGCAGGGGCTATAATATAAGCATCAGCCCATAACCCAAGCTTAACGTGTGAGTTCCACTCACCATTCTCGGGGTTGAAAAACTCCACTAAAATAGGGTTTTGAGATAGAGTGGCAAGTGTTAGAGGGGTGATGAACTCTTTCGCTTTATGAGTCATTACAACTTTAACATTACACCCTCTTTTTTTTAGCTCTCTAACAAGAATAGCAGCTTTATAAGCTGCTATACCCCCTGTTATTCCGAGTAATATGTTTTTATTATTTAACATAACTATATACGTGATTTGAAACCATTGCAAATTGATGGAATCCCAAACTAAAGAAGAGCGTTAATAAATTTGTGAAGTATACAGATTTAAGGATTGTGGTAAAAAGAACATGTTGTAATATACAACTGTACCCTACTCCCAAAAATGCTGTAGCAGCTCACTATTTAGGGCGATTCTCAAAACCTAAAATATACTTATTTTCAACTATTTAGGTATGGTTTTTATTAATAAA
>CAMQVM010000206.1 GCA_947038135.1 uncultured Rikenellaceae bacterium | reverse complement strand
CTTTCAAGAAGAGCTCTACAACGATTACCGCTATTTATGGTGGTGCATCAATGGATGAGCAGCTTCGAAGATTGAGAAAAGGTGTAGATATCGTAGTGGGTACGCCAGGAAGAATTATGGACCACCTTCGTCGTGGTACACTTAAACTCCAAGAACTTAAATGGTTGGTTCTTGACGAGGCAGATGAGATGCTTAACATGGGCTTCATCGATGACGTAGATGAGATTTTATCTTATACTAACGAAACACGTAGGTTACTACTTTTCTCGGCTACAATGCCAAGAAAGATAGCTGATCTATCAAAGAAGTATATGCGAGACATCGAGCATATCAAAGTAGAGGCTCGTCAAATGACAGCTGATCTTACAGATCAAATCTATTTTGAAGTTAGAGAGAGCGACAAGTTTGATGCTCTTACTCGTATTATTGATATTGAGAATAATTTTTATGCGATTGTATTCTGTCGTACGAAATTACAAGTTGATGATATCGTACTAAGGCTTCTTGAACGTGGTTATACTGCTGATGCACTACATGGTGACATCTCGCAGTCGCAACGTGAAAAGGTGCTTCGTAAGTTTAAGGGTAAGCACACAAACATCCTTGTAGCTACCGACGTGGCTGCTCGTGGTATTGATGTGAACAACCTTACACACGTAATCAACTACTCTCTACCTCAAGACACTGAGTCGTATGTTCACCGTATTGGTAGAACTGGACGTGCAGGAAACAAAGGTACAGCTATTACATTTATCTCTAACTCAGAGTTACGTCAGTTTATTTATCTTAAAAAAGATATTAAGGTAGACATCCGCAAGGAGAACATACCTACGGCTAACGATATTGTTGAGCAGAAGAAGAAAAATATAATCGCAGAGATTACTGAAACTATTCAATCAGAGCTATTTGGTGAGTATAATGAGATGGCTACAAGCATCCTTGAGTCAACAGACCCACAGGTGGCACTTGCAGCAGCTCTAAAGCTTGCATTTAAAGCTGATATCGACATCAACAACTACCCAGAGATACGTCAGTTCTCAGTAGACCGTAAAGGTACAGCACGTATCTTTATCGCTAAAGGAGGTTATGATGGACAAACTGCTCGCTCTATTGTAGAGATGGTAGAAAAGGTGTCTGGATTGGCTAGTAGCAAGATGAATGATGTTAAGGTATTAAACGAGTTTTCGTTTGTAACAGTTCCTTTCGAGGAGGCTGAAAAAGTTACCAAGGCTCTAAATGCTGCAAATGGTGGTGATAGACCAATTGCTGAAATTGCTAAAGATAAGAATAGATCTGATGGTGACCGTGGAGGTCGTGGCGGTTTCCGTGGCGACAGAGGCGGATCTCGTGGAGGTGATCGTGGTGGATCTCGTGGAGGTGACCGTGGTGGATCTCGTGGAGGTGACCGTGGTGGCGACAGAGGAGGATTTAGCTTCCGTGATCGTGATCGTGGTGGTGACCGTGGCGACCGTGGTGGATCTCGTGATGGCGATAGCCGTAACTCAGGAGGTGGCGACAGAGGATCTTTCCCTCGCAAGAGCAGAGAAGGTTTTTCTGGAGGTAGCACACACAGAGGACGTAGATAGAGAATAATTGTCAGTAATGACATTGCAATATGCCAAAATGGCACGAAATATTATATTTTCGTGCCATTTTTGTTTGAAATTGCTAAAATTAACGTTTGGTCGCAAAATTGATAATAGCAAAGAGGGTACATTATTATATGTGCCATGTCAGGAGTATTAATAATTTAAATATAAAACTATGAACATTAAACCATTAGCAGACAGAGTTCTGATCGAACCAAAAGCAGCAGAGTTAAAAACAGCTGGAGGATTAATTATTCCAGATAGCGCAAAAGAGAAGCCTCTTGAGGGTATAGTCGTAGCAGTAGGAAACGGCACTTCAGAGGTGACAATGGAGGTAGCAGTCGGTGATACAGTGCTTTACGGAAAGTATGCAGGCACCGAGCTTACAGTTGAGGGTACAGAGTATCTTATGATGCGTCAAAACGACCTTCTTGCTGTTATAAAGTAATAGTTGTTTGTTGCATTGCAGCAAAACACGTTTAATGAGTATAATAATATAAATTGATAGAATAAATAAGCTATGGCTAAGCAGATAAAATTTAATACAGAAGCTCGTGAGGAGCTGAAAAAAGGCGTTGATATACTTGCCGATGCAGTAAAGGTGACATTAGGACCTAAGGGGCGTAATGTTATGATAGAGAAAAAATTTGGTGGTCCATCAATCACAAAAGATGGTGTGACAGTAGCAAGAGAGATTGAGCTAGAAGATGAGTTTGCAAATGTAGGTGCTCAGATGGTTAAAGAGGTGGCGTCAAAAACTGCTGATGATGCAGGTGATGGTACTACTACTGCTACTGTTCTTGCACAATCGATAATTGGTGTAGGTATAAAGAATGTTACTGCTGGAGCTAGCCCAATAGATCTTAAGCGTGGTATTGATAAAGCAGTCGCTGCGGTAGTTGCTTCTTTACGTGAGCAGAGCCAAGAGGTAGGTGATGATATCAATAAAATAGAGCAGGTAGCAACAGTATCGGCAAACAACGATGAGACAATCGGTAAGTTGATAGCTGAGGCTATGGGTAAGGTAAATAAAGAGGGTGTAATAACTGTTGAAGAGGCTAAAGGCACTGAGACACACGTTGCAGTAGTTGAGGGAATGCAGTTTGATAGAGGTTATCTTTCTCCTTACTTCATTACAGACCCTGAGAAGATGGAGACAATTCTTGAAAATCCATATATCCTTATCACCGACAAGAAGATATCTACAATGAAAGAGCTTCTTCCTGTTCTTGAGCCAGTGGCACAGTCGGGTCGTGCGCTGCTTGTGATATCTGAAGATATAGATGGTGAGGCATTAACTACACTTGTAGTAAATAAGCTACGTGGAACATTGAAAATTGCTGCTGTAAAAGCTCCAGGTTTTGGAGATCGTCGTAAAGAGATGCTTCAAGACCTTGCGATACTTACAGGTGCAACAGTTATAAGCGAAGAGACAGGTTTACAGCTTACTACTGCAACTATTGAGATGCTTGGAAGTGCTGAAAAAGTAACTATTAATAAAGAGAATACTACACTTGTAAATGGTGCTGGTGACAGTGCAGATATTGCTGCTCGTGTAAGTCAAATTCGTGAGTTGATTGAGAATACAACATCTGATTATGACCGTGAGAAGCTTCAAGAACGCCTAGCTAAGTTAGCTGGTGGTGTAGCGGTGCTTTATGTAGGTGCTGCAACTGAGCTAGAGATGAAAGAGAAGAAAGACCGTGTAGACGATGCATTAGCTGCTACTCGTGCTGCTATCGAAGAGGGAATTGTTCCTGGAGGTGGTGTTGCATATATTCGTGCTATTGCCGCTCTTGAAAATATGAAAGGTAGTAATGACGATGAAACTACTGGTATATCTATTATCAAACGTGCTATTGAAGAGCCACTACGTCAAATTGTGTATAATGCAGGTGGCGAGGGTTCGGTTGTTGTTCAGAAGGTTCGTGAGGGCTCTGGTGACTTTGGATATAATGCTCGTGATGATAAGTATGAAAATATGTTAGCTGCGGGTATCATTGACCCTACAAAGGTTAGCCGTGTAGCGTTAGAGAATGCGGCATCTGTTGCCTCTATGTTCTTGACTACTGAGTGTGTGCTTGTTAATCAGAAAGAAGACTCTGCTGCTCCTATGGCTCCTGGAATGGGGGGTATGGGTGGCATGATGTAATATTTCATCTGTTTGATATACGTTATTTGTAAAACCGCCGTAGACTTTTTAAGGTCTACGGCGGTTTTTTTGTGCTGGGGCATTGTTTTATTGTAACGTGTTATTTGTATAACACTAATATAAGTGGCTATGTGATTATATACCACTTATTGACTGCTTGGTATTGAACAAAGCATCTCGACACCAGCTAGCACTAAGCGGTGCTAACTAGGGAGATTCGCAAAATAATAAAAAACAGACCTGAGGCCCATATCCATGGTCTG
>CAMQVM010000205.1 GCA_947038135.1 uncultured Rikenellaceae bacterium | reverse complement strand
CGTTGTCCTTGCCTGCCAGTCATAAGCATTGCTCTTGAAGGGCTGCTTACTGTTGCTGCAACGTGTGCGTCGGTGAAGTAGGTGCCACGCTTTGCCAATGCATCAATATTTGGGGTTTCGGTATTTGTGCTACCCATAAAGCCAAAGTCTCCATACCCTGCATCGTCTGCAACAATTATTATGATGTTGGGCTTCTGTTCGCCGCAACCCACTATTGCAGGAAGCGTAAGAAGTAGTAGTGGTGCTCCTCTTTTTATCTTATTCATCATTTAAAATTTAGTTATGAGGCAAAGGTAATTATAAATATGCAGAAAATAGCAAGTAGATGTAATTATTTTACAGAGATAGTGTTTTTAGAGCTATCAAAAAGATAGTTTATAGCCCTTTTCTCATTAAATTCTAACATGGCATTTATAAGCATAAATTTCGAGAAGTGTGCAATATCTTTAACCTTGATATCAGCACTTTTGATGATACCTTTATCTAGCAGATACGCTCTTTGCGTGCCATGTAGCAGTGGATATAGTGGTGTTATCCATTCACTACCATCATAAAAAAGTATGTTTGCGTAAGAGCACTCTGTAATAAGTTTATTCTTCACAATCAAAATATCGTCACAATTAAGCCTTTTATCTCGGAGAGCTTCAAGGTGTGTGCGGTCTTCATATTTTCGTGAGTACTCTATATTATTACCCTCCACTATTTGAAGTGAGGTGATGGTTAGAGGAGTGTAGGGTGTTATTGTATGGTGTAAAATCTGCTCGCTATTATAGGTTATCCGAAGCTTATAAATACCATTTATAGGGGTTGATACCTGCTCTTTTATGTAACTATAAAGCGATGAAGCCGACGATAAACCAACCCTTTTTTGGTGGTAGTCAAGGCGTTTTATCTCGCCATTATTAATCTGTATTGTCTCAAATAGTAGGCACATAAATTTTATTTATCATCTCGTTATACTCATCATCTATATCACTTTGGCTAGTTATACCGCCGCCGCTTCTATAATAATACTCATTATGTTCGCCCTTTTCGATATATCTAATAATTACAGAGCTATCAATATCCTCACCATCAAAATATCCCATTACACCAGTGTAATAGCCTCTTTTGGTAGTTTCAATTTCAGATATTATATCTACGGTTTTATCTTTTGGTGCTCCTGTAATGCTTCCTGCTGGTAGCATTTTAAAGAGTGTAGTACCAAAATTATCTCTCCAGTTTTTTGGAAGAATACCGCTTATTTGTGAGCTTGTTTGTAGTATCTCATCGTTTTGAGTCTTTATCTTCTCGATATACCTAAGCCTCTCTACCTTTACATTGGTTGCTACTTTTGATAGGTCGTTACGTATTAAATCGACTATTGTAAAGTGTTCGCACCTCTCTTTTTTGCTCTCTAACAGTTTGTTTTCAGCATCTGGAAGTGAGCTTTTAATGGTCCCTTTCATAGGAAAGGAGCTTATTTTATCGCCTTTAATTTTTATAAACGGCTCAGGTGAGTAGAACGCAAATTCACCTTTGTAGTAGAGTTTATATTTGGCTTTAGAGCTGTTGTATATCGCCTTAAGGTCAATATCGTGCCCTATGCTTGTGGCAAAAGTAAGGTTTAGTAGGTAGCTGTTGCCCCCTTTTATCTCGGCTACTGCTCTGTTAAAGCTCTTTTTATATATGTTATATGGTATAGGTTTTATTGTTAGGTTGTGTTTGGCTGTTGTGGCTATTGCTTTGTAGCTTTTGTTTAGCTCTTTACCATTTATTGAGCAGTACACCTCGCTTTGCTTTAGCTCCTCAATGGTATACACTACACCGTTATCTCCCAAGTAGTCTATCATGAATATAAAAGGAGTGGCTTCTCTGCAATATCTATTTATTGTAGAGATTATTTTAGTGCGGTTGTTAAATGTTTGCATAGCTGCCAGTTTCTAAAATTGAAAATATATAAACGGTTGTATCTCAGTAGATTTTATCTGCATCACCAGCCATATCACCACCACTATTAGCACTGCTTTTATAGGTAGGGGCATCGCCTTGATTATCTTATAGCTTACTAGGCTATATTTTGAGGGTGTAAAGTGGAGTATATATCCAAGAAGCATCATTAAAAGAATATATTTATAACCCGATATAATGCTAGGTAGCAGTGATATATCAAAATTATAGGTTATTTGATGTATCACCTCTTTTGCAATGTCCATGTTGTCGGCACGGAAAAATATCCAGCTAAAACATACTATATGAAACGTTATAAATATTCCGATAGCACGATTTATAGGGTGCATATCTTCCCCTGTGCCTTTAAGCCGTGGAAAAATCTGCATCATCAATTTATGTATAGCAAGCGCTGTGCCATGTATAGCACCCCAAAGTACAAACTTAAATGCAGCTCCGTGCCATAGTCCTCCAAGAAGCATAGTTATAAATAGGTTGAGGTAGGTGCGTAGCCTCCCCTTTTTGTTCCCTCCGAGTGATATATAAAGGTAGTCTTTCAGCCAGCTAGAGAGTGATATATGCCAGCGTCGCCAAAACTCGGTTATAGTGGCAGATTTATATGGCGAGTCAAAGTTTTTGTTAAACTTAAATCCGAGCAGTAAAGCTATACCAATAGCCATATCTGAGTAACCCGAAAAGTCGCAATATATTTGAAGCGCATAGCCATATACCCCAAGTAGGTTTTCGACTCCGCTATATAGTGTAGGGTTGTCAAATATTCTATCTACAAAGTTGAGGCTTATATAGTTTGATATCACTGCTTTTTTAAAAAGTCCTGATATAATAAGCAGTATACCTCTGTTATACATCTTTTTATCTACCAATATAGGGTTTTGATATATTTGAGGTATGAAATCTTTAGCCCTAACAATAGGACCTGCAACAAGTTGAGGGAAAAATGATAGGTAAAATATATAGTCAATCCACCTTACTACTGGGTTGAGGTCTTTACGATATATATCTATCACATAGCTCATTGATTGAAAGGTGAAAAACGATACTCCAATAGGTAGGAATATATTTTGAAACTCTAGCACCTTGCTGCTTGCTAGGTTGTTTGTTATGTCAATGAAGAAGTTTGTGTATTTAAAATAGCAGAGTATACCAAGATTTATGGTTATGCTTAGTGCCAGCATTAGCCGTCTTTGGGCGATGCCTTTTAACTGGTATATAAAGTGCCCAATGGCATAGTCGGATATTGATAACCCTACAAGCAGAAATAAAAATAGCCCGCTGGTTTTATAGTAGAAGTAGAGCGAAAAGAGAGTTACATATACAATTCTAGCAACAAGTCTTTTGCGTAACATTAGGTAGAATAGCGAAAAAATTGCGAACAGAAATAAAAATACCCCAGAAGAGAATAACATAGGTTGTTCACTATCGTATGGTAGTAAACCTAAGGTATTCTCTAAAATATTTGTTATGTCAATATTTAATATTTTATCTAATGTAGTGATATGTAGTTGTTTTTAAGTGTATTAATACTATTTTAAAGTACAAAGAGAATACAAATTTATTAGATATGCAAATAAAAAGAGCAATTCTGTAGTTTAACTACAAAATTGCTCTTATTTTATATTTGTAAAAGTTGAAAATATTTAAGTTTTTGTCTGTAATAAACGAGTGTGATTATTTAATGATGCTCACTAAATAGGGAGATTCGCAAAACGTTAAATATACTTATGTTAAACTATTCAGGTATGGTTTTTATTAATAAATTACCCCTAAAACAGAACTGATAGCTGTTTTTGGGGGTAATACAAATTTTATTACAAAGGTTGCTTAGTCAACTATTGTCATCTCATCAATTAAACGAGTACACCCAGCAAATTTATCAATTATAAATAGAGTGTAGCGAATATCTACCGATATACATCTTTGAAGCTCTGGTTCAAAAGCTATATCGCCGCTCATTGCCTCCCAGTTACCATCAAAGGCTGTACCAATAAGCTCACCTTTGCCATTTATTACAGGGCTTCCTGAGTTGCCACCAGTAATATCATTATCTGATATAAATGCTACA
>CAMQVM010000204.1 GCA_947038135.1 uncultured Rikenellaceae bacterium | reverse complement strand
GGCAGCAACTCAGGACGAGAATACAGCCCCTCTTGAAGATCTATCAATTTGATGTTTTGAGAAGACGCAAGCAGCTCAATACTCTCTTGAATTTGCCAGTACCAATCTCGTGTACCCGACTTAAAGCGGCTATGACGATGTGATATTGGAGTTAACCTACATATCCACACCTCACATGATGGATTCACCTCACGAAAAGATTTTATAAGTGCCGTGTAATCAGCAATAAACTCATCTTTATAGTTTGGCCAATTACGTGGATCAGTATCGTTAAGACCCAGATGAATCACAACCTTGTCGCCTGCAAATTTCAGAGCTGAAAGATACTCTTGCTGCTCATTATATGGACGATGACCTTTACGAAGCAGTGTTGCTCCGCTTTTTCCAAAATTTTCTACTTTATATTCACCTCCTAAAAGTTGCTGTAACTGAAATGGGTAAGAGTTAACCTCTCTATCTTTTATCCCCATACCATAGGTGACACTATTGCCAATACAAGCAACTTTAATTTGTTGAGCCGACGCTGACATCGCAACCATGCACGCAAGCATAAAAATGATAAACTCTCTTTTCACAAACATAATTTAATTATTATTAATTATACATTTCTCAAGACACATCTATGCCTTTGCTATTTACAAAGATAGAAAATAAATGGTTATATACCATAAATAAAACAACTATTGATAAAATCAGACTATTTCACACCACTCTCACCACCGTAATTATTGCTATAACAGGAAGTATTAAATAGCAATTATATAAAAAAAAAACATGATTATATATATGATTTTTCAAAAAAAATATTACTTTTGTATATATAGTACTAATAATACATTTAATTTAATTAAAAAAAATAAAAACTATGGACTACTACATCAACCACAACAATGTAACAAAAGGACCTTTTTCAGTAGCAGAGTTAGAGAAATTTAAAATACCTGCAAATACACTTGTAAGTTCTCCAAGCGGAGATGGATGGATCGAAGCATCAAAGGTAAGCGAGCTAAGCGGAGCAATAGGAGAGGTTTCAGCAACAACTGCCAACCATAGCACAGTTTCAAATGCAAATTACCACACCACACCTCCAGTTTTAACAAACTATAATTCAACCGCAGGACAATACAACAACACCCCTACTGAACCAACTCCTAAAACATGGTTGGTAGAGTCAATATTATCACTTCTTTTTTGCTGCTGGCCTTTTGCACTAGTGAGTTTAATTTACTCTATAAAGGTAGAAAACCTATATATTCAAAAAGATTATATTGGGTCATTAGAGGCATCTAACAACGCTAAAAAATGGTTCTTTGTAAGTATATTTTCAGGGTTGGCAGTTTTAATCATCTATATAGCAATGGTAGTTATTATTGGTGCTGAGGAGTTTGCGAATGCATTGTTATCTTAATATGCAACAATTATAACTAATAAGCATATATAAATCAATTTATTTCAAAAAATTATGGAGTATTACATATACAATAATAACGAAGCAAAAGGTCCATTTAGTGTTGAATTGCTAGAGAAGTACAGAATACCTGCAAACACTCTTGTAAGTTCAGAAAATGGCACTGAATGGGTAGAGGCATCAACAGTAATCGAGCTCAGAGGGGCAATAGATGATGTTGCCACCCCGACTATTTTGACAAACCAATATGACTCACAACAGCAAAATAGCACCACCGCTTTCGAGCCGTCTCCAAAAAACTGGCTTGTTGAATCTATAATTTCAATGTTATTTTGCTGTCTTCCTTTTGGACTTATAAGCTTAATATATGCTACTAAGGTAGACAACCTATATGCAAAAAGGGACTATGATGGGGCTAAAAAAGCATCTGACAGTGCTAAGTTATGGTTTAACATGAGCTGGGTTACTGGATTAATTATTACTATTATATATATTATAATATCTACAACAGTAATAGTTAATGATTTGTAACAATTAATACAGTTATAAATATTACATTTGTGATAATGTTAAGATAAAAGGTTTATTTTATATTAAAGATACTAATGTCTTTAAACTAATAAAGACATTAGTAAATAGTATAGTTATTGGGAATAGCATTTAATGGCATTAACAGTTGATAATAAGCAACTTAACAGTAGTTATAGGCAATAGTACATATTTCATGTAACAACGTGAAAACAAATATTAATAAAATACAAGTGCATTATGAAATATTATATATACTTTAAGGGAGAGTCGAAAGGACCATATACTATTAATGAGCTAGAGCTTACAAGGATACCTGGAAATACCCTTGTAAGCCTAACGAGTGAAGGTGGGTGGACTGAAGCATCGAAGGTTAGTGAGTTAAGCGGAGTGATAGATGATATTGATTATAATACACAATCTATTTACAGCAATAACCCCACTGCCATTTCAGCAGACCCAGTGAAGCTAGCACCAGCATTACTGCTACCTCCGCTACCTCCGCTACCTCCGCTACCTCCTCCTACACAACAAAACATATATAGCGAACCTGCACCAAAGAGCTGGTTAACTGAATCTATACTATCGATAATATTTTGCGGTTTAATATTTGGTATAGTAAGTTTAATATACGCAGTTAAAGTTGACTCTTTATATGCACAAAAGAGGTATAAAGAGGCTAACATAGCATCTAGCAGAGCTAAATTATGGTTCTTTTTAAGCCTACTTTCGGTTTTTATATTTGCATTCATTTATGCGTTTATAGGTATTTTTCTGAATTAGTAGATACTATGAATATATTATAGTCACTATCTAAGTGGATTAAACATAAGTAAAACAGTTGATTGTTTATATTGTTAATAAAAGACATCAGGGCGCAGTGTAATTATATCACAACTATTAATTACCGATGTATATATTTACAGATACTATTTAGTCACACTATTCACCATTATAATTTAATTGAATAAATAATACATTATGGAATATTATATCAATCATAGGGGTATCTCAAAAGGTCCGTTTACTGTTGAAGAGCTAGAGCGATTTAAAGTATCTGCAAATACGCTAGTTAGCTTACCAGATGGAAGTGGATGGATTGAAGCTTCAAAGGTAAACGAACTAAAAGAAGCGATTGAAGACAGCACTACAAATACAGATTTTCATGCTACGCCATACATTCCAACAACAGCTCCAATAAGCCATGAAGCTCAGTATGCAACACAACCAAGATTCAACAAACATACTGAACCATGCCCAAAGAACTGGTTAGTTGAATCTGTATTGATGACGTCAATCTGCTGTTTACCTTTTGGAATATTGGCACTAATAAAATCTTTAAGGGTAGAAGAGCTACACACACAAAGAGATTATAAGGGGGCTAAAGAGGCGTCTAAACAGGCTGGAAATTATTTCTATGTAGGTCTATTTTCAGGACTCTTTTTTTGGTTTATATATGTGGCTTTGATTACGGTGGCTGTAGCTGTCGAAAATAGGTAACAAAAACTCATTATACAATAGTTGTTTCTTATAGTATAACTTCAACAAACACTTAGTGTTGCCCGATTATATTATGATAATAAACTACCGCAACAACAAATAATTACAAATTAAACTAATATATTATGGAGTATTACATTAGCAATGATGGTAACCAGAAAGGTCCATTTACCGTTGAAGAGCTAGAGCGCTTCAAGATACCTGCAAACACGCTTGTCAGCGCACCAAACATTGAAGGGTGGGTTGAAGCATGGAGAGTTATTGAGCTTAAAAATGCTATTACTACACCAGCGCCACCACCTACATTTACACAACAACAAGAAACTGCCCCTGCATGTCCTAAAACATGGTTAACAGAGTCTATATTAGTAACACTATTATGCTGTCTTCCATTGGGTGTAGTAAGCTTGATTAACTCATCAAAGGTAGAGACTTACTATGCACAAAAAAACTACAGGCAAGCACAAGAGGCTTCTGACTCTGCTAAGAAGTGGTTGAAAATAGGTGTAATTTCAATGGCTATACTTCTATTTCTATATCTATTGATAGATATCGATTTATATAATTTTTTAAGCACTTG
>CAMQVM010000203.1 GCA_947038135.1 uncultured Rikenellaceae bacterium | reverse complement strand
ATCTCTCCCTCAATAAGAGCCTTAATCTTATATGTAGGTACTACTACCACATCGCCATCTTTGAGTATAATGTTCTCTTTTGTTGAGCCGTTAGATATAAAGCTATATACATCTAGCGCAGCCACCTTTTTAGAGTTGCGAAAAACCTCTATGTTTCTTAAATCTCCTATTTCAGTTGTTCCTCCTGATATATGTAGTGCATGAAAAAGTGTTGCTAGCGATGTTACAGTGTATGTTCCAGGCATCTCTACCTCACCAACAATATTTATTTTTATGCTTCTTATTTGCCCAAGTGAAAATGTTACGTGCGAGGTTACACCAATTGTCTCGTTAGTACGAGATAGTGTTTCAGTAATCTTGTTTGTAGCCTTAGCTATTGTTAAACCGCTAATTTGAATAGGTCCTACACCTTTGATATATATTAATCCTTCGGGTGATATGCGCTCTTTTACCACTATTTCACTGTCACCCCATACATTAACTATCACCTCGTCGCCTGCCGATAGTGTGTAGTCTATTGGTGTTGGAATATTTAGGTTTGGCTCATATGTAATATCTGCTTTGTTAAATAACTCTCTGCCATAAATGCCATATTCAGGTTGAAGAGATAGTTTTTCTAGCTCAGCCTCTGCAATCGCCTCTGCTGTTAGCTCCTCAATACTTTTCTTAGGTGTTACATTAAGCGTGTCTTTACGTTCTTCGTAGGTAGGTGTGTTTGATTGTGTGCCAGTATTGGTGTTAAGGTTACTAGCGCCACCACCTAGCTTAGACATCTCAGAGGCAATTTGCTCATCTGTAATGCCAAACATCTTTGCTTTGCTTATTAAATCGGGATCTATGCCTTGAGCATTAACATCTATGCTCATAAAACATACAAGTGCAATCTGCATAAGTAGGATACTAACTTTTTTCATTGTGTTTATTATTTTAGTTAAATTTATAATTATTCTGTTTAAAACGTAGCTTTTTGTACTATAAATGAAACCAGCTACTGTTGATGTAGCTGGTTGTATTTCATCTATTATTATCTACAAAGGTATTAAAATTTATTTAGTAGACAAACTACTAAGTAAATCTTCTATATGTTAAGAGTCATATTTTTCTTGTAAAATACTGGTTTGTAATGTTTTGTTTATTTAGAAAACTCTATGTTAAACCCATTGTTTTTAGCCATATTCATATCAGTTTCGATGTTTGTTGCTCCAGCAGTTGTTAGCAGGTCTCCTACAATTGCTCCTGATATACCACAGTTTAGCGCTTTTTGTTGTCCTGTAAATGATAGTGCACCTCGTCCTCCTGCAAATCGTAGTGAGATGGTTGGGTTTACAACCTTTATAATAGCTATTGCTGTTAGTATCTCTTTTTCGGTTAGTGGTGGTGTATCCTCTAAAGGTGTGTTGGGTATAGGGCTAAGGATATTTATCGGTATGCTATCTGGGGCTATATCACGTAAAACCATCGCAAACTCAATGCGCTGTTCAAGGCTCTCACCCATGCCTATGATACCTCCTGAGCAGGTTTGCATACCTACCTCTTTTGCAGCTTTAAGAGTTGCAATTTTGTCGTTTATGGTGTGTGTAGTGCATAGCTCACTAAAGTGTGATGGAGCACTCTCTATATTGCAGTGGTAGCGTGTAACTCCGCTGTTAAAGAGGGTTTGAAGCTGGCTTTTTGTCATCAATCCGAGCGAGGCGCATAGCTTAATATCTACATCTTTGCGTAGCTTCTCATATATTTCTGCTGCTTTTAAGGTGTCGGTGTCAGATAGTCTTTTGCCACTTGCCACAAGCGAAAATCGTTCTACTCCTTTGTTGGTGTTGTGGGTTGCCATCTCTACTGCGCTTTTTGCAGGTATCAACGGATAAGAGTCTATTTTAGTTTTGTAAAAGGCAGACTGTGAGCACCATTTGCAATCTTCGGGGCATCGTCCGCTCTTTGCGTTTATTATAGAACAGCTCTCAAATGTGTTACCGTTGAAGTGAATCCGCAGGTTGTTTGCAAGGTTGTATAGTAGCTCTCTATCCTCTATATTTGCTAGCTCTAAGGCTTCAGATGAAGATATATTATACCCTTTTTTTATCTTATTTTCGATAATTGTTATTTCTTTACGATTCATTTGTTATATTTGTACTTTAGTTAATCAATGTAATTTATGAACGAGATAGACGCATCTACTCGCCAGCTCTATAGTGTGAGCAGTAGACAAAGATACCTATTATTTGAGAATAAACAATATTTAAATTTCTCATCAAACGATTATTTAGCCCTTTCTGATATAAATTTGCAGAGAGAATTTATTGAAAAGGTCGCTCCTTTTGATAGTTTTGTGCTGTCAAACCCCTCTTCACGCCTTATGACTGGTAACTCAGTGTGCTATGATAATCTTGAAAAAAAATTAGCATCGCTTTTTAAAAAAGAGAGTGCTTTAGTTGTAAGTTGTGGATTTATGGCAAATAGTTCGCTTCTGCCTGCGCTTGTTGATAAGGGCGATTTGATTATTGCTGATAAGCTAGTGCATGCTAGTGTTGTTGATGGTGTAAGGCTAGCAAATTGCGATTTTGAGAGGTTTAAACATAATGATACTGCGGCTTTACGTCGTATATTAGAGCGTAAGCGTGGCGATTATAATAGGGTCTATTTAGTGGTGGAGTCTATATATAGCATGGATGGTGATTTAGCACCACTTGAAGAGCTTGTGAGGCTTAAAAAAGAGTTTGATTTGCAACTTTATGTTGATGAGGCTCACGCCTTTGGTGTTAGGGGTGATGATGGTGCTGGGTTGTGCTCAGAGCTAGGGTTGACCGATGATATAGATATTATAGTTGTTACCCTTGGTAAGGCTTTAGCATCGCAGGGTGGGGTTGTTATCTCCTCTTTAGAGGTTAGAAGTAGGCTGGTAAATAGTATGCGTGGCTTGATTTTTTCTACTGCGCTTCCTGATGTGTCGCTTTTATGGTCGGCCTTTTTGGTTGAGCGGCTTGGCGAGTTTGGTTTGCAACGTCGGCATCTTGAACAGTTGTCAAAACGTTTGTGTGATAACTTGATGATTGAGAGGTCGCAATCGCATATCATACCTATAATTTTAGGATCTAACGAGGCGGTGTGTAAGGCGCAGTTAGATTTGCGTAAATTAGGCTACTGGGTTACCGCAATTCGACATCCTACCGTAGCAAAAGGGGGTGAAAGGTTGAGAATATCTCTTAGTGCAGGGGTTACAATTGAAGAAATTGATGATTTTTCTTCAATACTATTGTCGCTATTCAAAAAAAAAGAGTAATTTTGTAGATTACTAATAAAAGCAACTAATAAAAATATAAAATATAATATAAAAGTATAATGGCAGAAGATCATAAAATTATTTTTTCAATGGTTGGAGTGAGCAAGAGCTTCAACAATCAAAAGAAGGTGTTAAACAACATCTATTTATCATTTTTCTATGGTGCTAAAATTGGTATCATAGGTCTAAATGGCTCGGGTAAATCTACACTAATGAAAATTATTGCAGGTATAGAGACCAGTTATGTAGGTGATGTAGTCTCTTCAGATGGGTATAGCGTAGGCTACCTTCAGCAAGAGCCTGGTCTTGATGGTACTAAAACTGTACGTGAAATAGTTGAAGAGGGGTGTGCAGAAGTTGTGGCTCTTTTAAAAGAGTATGAGGATGTCAACGCCAAGTTTATGGAGGAGATGACCGACGATCAAATGAATGCTCTTATTGCACGTCAAGGCGAGCTTACTGACCTTATAGATCAAAAAAATGGTTGGGAGCTAGACCAAACTCTTAATCGTGCTATGCATGCGCTTCGTTGTCCTGAGTCGTCGCAGCTAGTAGAGCACCTTTCGGGTGGTGAGCGTCGTAGGGTGGCACTATGTAGGTTGCTTTTACAAGAGCCCGATGTATTGCTTCTTGATGAGCCTACCAACCACCTTGATGCAGAGAGCATTGATTGGTTAGAGCAACATTTGCAGCAGTATAAAGGTACTGTTATTGCTGTAACCCATGATAGATATTTCCTT
>CAMQVM010000202.1 GCA_947038135.1 uncultured Rikenellaceae bacterium | reverse complement strand
CCATGAGGTCCACCAATAATAAACTTACCTGTTGGGTTTACATGTAAGATATAATCATCATTGATAAGATCTAGTAGCTTATCGTTGTCGTTATCTCTTAAAAAAGCCTTTGTGCGTGGAAGAAGGATATTCAAAATATCACTCTTTATTTGCTGTTGCATTTTCACCTCAGCAGCTTTAATGTCGCCATCACACTCTGACGGTAGAACAAACTCGTCGTGCTGTGTAGATACCACGATTGTGTGAACACGAGAAGGGTAGTTATCTTCGCTATACTCTACAGTAACCTGGCTTTTAGAGTCAGGGCGTAAGTATAACATCTCCTTTTTCTCTCTGCGGATATCTGCTAATATCTTTAGAAGCACCTGCGAAAGCATTAGTGATGCTGGCATTAGCTCTTTTGTCTCGTTGCAAGCGTAGCCAAACATGATTCCTTGGTCGCCTGCTCCTTGCTCCTCTTTAGAGTCACGCACAACTCCTTGGTTTATATCTGGCGACTGCTCATGAATTGCTGAAAGCACTCCACAAGACTTACCATCAAACATAAGATCGCTGTTTGAGTAACCTATATTGTTGATGATATTACGAGTAACTGTTTGTACATCAACGTAAGCTGATGATTTAACCTCGCCGCTAACAACTACTAACCCTGTAGTACATAGCACCTCGCAAGCAACCTTAGCGTCTGAGTCTTGACGAAGAAACTCATCTAACATTGCGTCTGAAATTTGGTCTGAAACCTTGTCTGGGTGTCCCTCAGACACTGATTCAGATGTGAATAAATATCCCATAGTAATATATAATTAAAGTAATAGTTTGGTAAGAGTAATTGCGACTGCAATGCCAAGAGAGAGCCGTAGCCCTGTTTAGCATTTTTTAAAGTGGTTGCAATCGTTCAAATCTCTCCACGAAACTATTACAAAGATACTACATTATTTTACAAATACAAATGGTAGTACCTATAAATTATTTGTGGCTGCATTATTTGAATAATAAGCGCTTAATCATATAATGAAAAAATATGATTAAGCGCTTATGTAAATATCTGTATGTCATTGTTTTGTCGTCGTCTAAAAAAGTAGTTTTATCGTGTAGACTTTCTGTAAGTAACTCTGCTTTTTGATAGTGCAAAATGGTTTATTACACCTCCAGCATAGCTGAATAGTATATCCATACCCTCAAAATTTATCTTATCAATAGTATCTCGCTCGGTGTGATAATCGCTATGTATACGTGTCGAAAAAGAGAACGATGGCACGCCTTGATCATAGAATGATCTGTAATCGGTTGGTCCTTTAGCTCTAAACTCCCATATCAAGTCGAGGTCGTTAGGGTTGGCAAAAGTGCTAAATAGCGCTGGTGCCTCGTATGCTGATGCTAAACCACGGATAGTTATACCGTTGTTCTTCATGCGTCCTGTCATATCAAAATTTATCATCGTTACCACTTTAGAGAGTGAGTCAAGCGGATTTTCGGCGTAATACTTAGAGCCTAATAACCCCATCTCTTCTGCTCCAAAGCATATAAATATTACATCTCGTTGTAGCTGGTTTTTCATTTCAGACAAAGAGCGTGCATACTCTATTATAAATGCGACTCCCGAAGCATTATCATCTGCGCCACGAACAAGCACACTGTCGCCTTTACTGTTCTTTCGGTAGCCTATATGGTCGTAGTGAGCACCTATTATTATCGCCTCGCTGTTAGGGTTGTTTGAGTCTGGTGCGTCTATTCGTGCCACTACATTAAATGTGTGTAGAGTTTCATCTTTAAGGTTGTAGGCAGGCTTTTTTGCCTTCGCCCTTGCCTTTAGCTCCTTTTTATTTGTAATCGGTACTCTGGTTTTTATCGGTACTGTTACCACTTGCAAACCGTCGTCACCCATCATTTTAATGTTACCTATCTTCTTTAGCTCCTTAATGATATAGTTGACTGCTAGGGTGTCGCCCTTTGTTTGAGGTTTACGTCCTGCATACTCATCTGACGCTAAAGTGTCTATGTGTGCCTTGAACCTATGGCTTAGGTTTGTGTTTTGAGCAGTAGTTGCTGTGTGCATTAGTAGTGCTGTTGCTGCTAAAATGTGTCTTATTTTCATGGTTTTATTTTTTGTGAATTGTGAAATCTCTATAACTTACGAGAAAACTACTGTAAATATCTCTGCAAAATTAATATAATTATAATACAACCAAACAAAAAACCAAATAAAAAGCATAAATATTAAAAAAACTAAAAACACACTATTTGTTGTATTTTTTAACATCTTGCCATATTTTTTCGTTTATTAAGAATTTTTTTGTATTTTTACAGTTATTAAAGTAGGGTACACATAGCAAAATACTAATTTTAGAAATCATATATGGAAAAGCACGTACAACAATTTGTCAATGATTTTATGTCTCGAATAGAGGCTAAAAATCCAAATGAGGTAGAATTTATTCAAGCAGTAAGAGAGGTCGCAGAGAGTGTTGCAGGGTATATACTTGAAAACCCAGTAATGCAGAATCTAAAAGTCCTAGATCGTATTGCTGAGCCCGAACGTGTTATAATGTTTAGAGTTCCATGGCTTAGAGATAGTGGTGAGATAGAGATAAATAGAGGTTATAGAGTACAAAATAATAGTGCATTAGGACCATATAAAGGAGGGCTTCGTTTTCATGTGTCTGTCAATCTAAGTATTCTGAAGTTTTTAGCTTTCGAGCAAACCTTTAAAAACAGCCTTACAACGCTGCCAATGGGTGGTGGTAAAGGAGGTTCAGACTTTAGCTCTAAGGGTAAATCTGATAACGAGGTTATGCGCTTTTGTCAATCTTTTGCTACTGAGCTAAGTCGTCATATTGGTGCAGATGTTGATGTGCCTGCTGGAGATATCGGCGTTGGAGGTCGTGAAATTGGGTATATGTTTGGTCAGTATAAGCGTTTACGTAACGAGTTTACAGGGGCATACACTGGCAAGGGTTTATCTTTTGGTGGTAGCTTGCTTCGTCCTGAAGCTACGGGATATGGGCTTTGCTATTTCGTTAGAGAGATGCTAGTGACTAAAGGTGATTCGTTTGCTGGTAAGGTTGTGACTGTTTCAGGAAGTGGAAATGTATCTCAATATGCAATCGAAAAAGCTACTAAACTTGGAGCTAAAGTGGTTACTGCATCTGATTCATCGGGGTATATTTATGACTCTGAGGGTATAGATGAACAGAAGTTAGAGTATATCAAAGATCTTAAAAATGTATTTAGAGGTAGAATCTCAGAGTATGTAGAGCGTTATCCAAATGCTGTGTTCTATGCAGAAGAGCGTCCTTGGGGTGTGAAGTGTGATATTGCGCTACCTTGTGCTACTCAAAATGAACTTGATGGTGGTGATGCACAAAAGCTTGTTGATGGTGGCTGTTTATGTGTTGGTGAGGGGGCTAATATGCCATCTACACCTGAGGCAATAGCCATTTTTCATGCAAATAAAGTGTTGTTTGCTCCAGGTAAAGCAGCAAATGCTGGTGGTGTGGCTACGTCTGGGCTTGAAATGGCTCAAAACTCTATGCGCCTTTCATGGAGCAGAGATGAGGTTGATGAGAAGCTAAGTCAAATTATGCGAGATATTCATACTACTTGTTGTGAATATGGAACTGAAGCAGATGGTTACATCAACTATGTTAATGGTGCCAATATTGGTGGCTTTATAAAAGTGGCTAATGCAATGATCGCACAAGGAGTAGTATAGGTTGTAATTTTGTGGTATTTGATCGAATGTTGAACTACTACATTATTTTCAGTTTAAGACTCAGCTGCATATTTTAATATGCAACTGAGTCTTTGTTCTAAAACAAGGCATTTGTCGTTATCGCTAATATTAATGACTTTTTAGAGAGATTCGCAACACGTTAAATATACTTATGTTCAACTATTTAGGTATAGTTTTTATTAATAAATTACCCCGAAAACAGAACTTATAGCTGTTTTTTGGAGTAATACAATTTTTATTTACGCTTTTTAAAAAAAGCGGTGCTCTAAAGAGCTCGCAAAAAGCACCTACGCGCCTTAG
>CAMQVM010000201.1 GCA_947038135.1 uncultured Rikenellaceae bacterium | reverse complement strand
ACCTTAAGCATCAACTCAGAACCTGAACGTGGATATATTTGCTGATCCGTAGAGTTACGCATCAATGTAGCTGTTAAAGCCAAAGTGTTAGATACACCATCTTCCATTAAAAAGCTCTTCCATTCTCGAAGGTTGTAAGCTTGATATGATAACTCACCCATAAGATTAAAGTTAGGATCAGGCCATGTTAAACGCTTACCTAGACCTAAACTAGCTCCAAGAGTCATAAACCTAGCATTGCTATGCGAACTTGGATTTGTATATGCAGAGTAAGAATCATTCTCTGCTGAGTAGTAAATAGATGCAGACAACGAATTAGGTTTGCGACCTCCTAACCAAGGCTCCACAAAACTCACTGAAGCAGCTTGATAGTATGTACCATTTGTTTGAGCGCTAATTCTAAGCTTTTGATTATCTCCCGACGGATAAGGGCGCCAAGCATCACCTTTGAAAAACTTACGCATAGAGATATTGTTGAACATCACTGAAACTGAAGCGACAAACATTCCACCTCCCCAGCCTCCTGAAAGCTCTAATTGATCACTTTGAGTCTCTTCAAGTTGGAATCCTATATCTACCAGTTGATCAGAGATAGGTTGAATATCTGGAACCATATTCTCAGGGTTAAAGTGACCCATTGATCCTAACTGACGCATAGAGAAGTATAACATAGATTGATCATAAATCTCTCCTGGACGTACATATATTTCACGACGAATTACCCTGTCGTTTGTTCTGTTGTTACCAATAATATTCACATTATTAATGGTAAACTGCTTACCCTCAACAATTTTGACATCTATATCGATAGAGTCACCAGCAACCACCTTTTCGGTTGGCTGAACTTGAAACGTAAGATGACCATCATTTTGATATATTGTAGATACGTTTATTTTACCCTCAGATGCAGCAAGTGCGCCATCATTACCAACACCTAGCTGTGCATCCATTGTTTTTTTATCATACACATCACCCGAATTAATAGCTAGCAGCTTATCAAGTGTTTCATTAGAGTATTTTTCATTACCTACCCATGTAATATTACGATAATGATATTTTTCACCCTCTTCGACTCTTAACTTAATACCGATACGATTTTCAGAGATGTTATATATAGAGTCGGTTATGACTCTACCATCACGGAAACCTTTTGAATGAAGATAATCTTCTACCAACATCTTATCATCAGAAAAGCTTTGTTGATTTAGTTTTGCAGACTTGAATAGATTAATTAAGCTTTTCTCTTTAGTCTGCTTCATAGCTTTCTTAAGGTCTTTTGTTTCGACCTTGCTATTCCCCTCAAAAAGAACCTCTTGTATTTTGACTTTAGACTTTTTGTCTATATCAAAGGTTACGATAACAAAGTTGTCAAGCAGCGAATCAGGACGTTGTTTAACTTTCACTTCTGCATTGCGATACCCATCATCATCATAGTACCTAGAGATTATATCTACTGAGTTTGAAATTGCAAAATCAGACAACTCTACCCTCTGTTTTAGGTTAAGCTTCTCACGTAGCTCTTTCTCTTCAGATTTTTTGACTCCAGTAAATGCCCATGCAGACACCCTTGGACGTTCCTTAAGAATAATCTCTATAAAAGCCTTATCACCCTCAAGCTCTACCAAAGCACGCACATTAGAGTAATATCGCTGACTCCACAGCTGCGATAATATATTAGTGATATAATCACTTGGCAGGTATATTGAATCACCTTTTGTCAAACCTGTTGTACCAATAATAATCTCTGGGCTTAAATACTTCACACCAGAAACTGTTATATCTTCTATAACATACTTTTTAGGGTTACCGTAATCTAAACTCGGGAACTCAACTTGAACAGAATCATTTTTTTGTGCATACGACGAGGTGATACCCATAAGTACCACAGACAAAAAACATACTACTAATTTCAAACTATCTCTCATTAACTCTACTTTTTTGACACCTAATTATTATAGATGACACATATTAAACTTTACCATAACGACGATTTCTTTTGGAAAACTCCTCTATCGCCTCTTTAAACTGCTCTTTACGAAAATCTGGCCATAAAATATCAGTGAAATAAAACTCACTATATGCTAACTGCCAGAGTAGAAAATTGCTTATTCGCTGCTCACCACTTGTGCGTATCATTAAGTCGGGATCAGGAATAGCAGATGTATACAACTCACTCTCTATAACCTTAGTATCTATATTTTCAATATCAACCTCTCCATTTGCCACCTTTATAAACAACTGCTTTACTCCGTTAATTATCTCGTCACGTGCACCATAGTTAAGTGCTACGCATAGAGTAAGAGTTTCAAAACCTTCGGTGCTATCTTCGCAAAACTTGACCGACTCTTTTACATCATCGCTCAAAGACATAGTATCGCCTATAAACTTAACACACACCTTCTTATCTATTAAAGATGGTATCTCCATCGAAATAGTCTTACAAAAAAGCTCCATAAGCCCCGCAACCTCGTCACTCGGTCTACCCCAGTTTTCAGTTGAGAAAGCATATATTGTAAGATACTTAACGCCATAATCTAAACAACTCTCGATAGCACTTCTGACGGATACAACTCCCTCATAATGACCATCTATGCGTTCTTTACCTTGCTTCTCTGCCCACCTACCATTGCCATCCATAATGATTGCTATATGGTTTGGAGATATCAATTTACTACTAACAACATTATCCATTAATTATCTTTTCAGTGAAGATATATACCTATTATAAAGGTACAAATATAATTAAAACTATTGACAATACACAATAAAATTGAATTTACTATACAAGTTATTGATTATTTAGCAAGATAACTTACTGTTTTAAGGCTCTTTAACAATCAAATCTTGACCCCACATTAACTTTTCTCTTATCGTTTCAAAAAAAGAGAAACCATTAAGCTTTATAAAACTAACTTTATAGGGCGAAAGTTTCAGTGTAAACTCTGTTCTATTAGCTACTAAGTAAGAACGGTTATCGAGTGAAACATAGTATCCATCTCTGCGAGATTGCGCCACTAGTTTAATTGTAACACCCTCGTCAACTACTATTGGTCGCAAGGTTAAGTTATGCGGTGCAATAGGTGTAATGATAAAAGCTTTACAGTTTGGTGCTAGTATTGCTCCTCCTGCGCTTAAAGAGTATGCTGTTGACCCTGTTGGCGTTGATATTATAAGCCCATCTGCTACCACTGTTGCTGCCCGTTGAGAATCTATCTCCATAGCTATATTTAACATACCTAACCCATGTCGTTGTAGGGTAAACTCATTAAATATATGAGGAAACACTTTTTTATCACCAAAATCGCCCTCTACCTCAATCATTGAACGTTGCTCAATAGTATAGTCACCATTAAGAAGTGCCTTTATAGCATCTTTAACCCTACTGCGCCCAACTGAAGAGAGAAAACCTAACCTACCGCTGTTTATACCGAGTATTGGTCTATTAAAGCTACCTAACATCGCCACACAATGCAAAAATGTTCCGTCACCACCATAGCTGATAACTATATCTGCATCGATATCTTTTGCAAGGCTATAACTCTCTAACTCTATACTATAATTAACGCTTGAATATTCAGCAAAATTATCGTTAAAAATAAGACCAAATTCGCACTCTATAGAGAGAGCTAATAAATCTTGTAGATCCTCTTTAGGGAAATAACGCTTTCCTTTGGTATATATTGCAAATTTCATATTTTTTTATGTTTTTTTTCGTAATCAAGCTATAATATCGGCATCAAAAGTTATAAAATACACCTGAATTATACCTTTACATATATTAATATAACCTTTCATGGCTACACTGAAATTATATTCTGTATCGCAAAGATAATCTAATTTTGGTTGGTTGCAAGGAGCTCAAACAGATTATTTGCTCACCAACCAGCGATAATACAACCTAAGATAACACTATTAGAGGCTATTTTGCAACATCAAAAATAATATTTTTCAATCTTTATTTTAATTTTAGCTTATAAATTATTACATTTGTAATATAATATAGCCATTTTAAGAGATATTATTAT
Organism: uncultured Rikenellaceae bacterium; assembly: GCA_947038135.1. Classification (GTDB taxonomy): domain Bacteria; phylum Bacteroidota; class Bacteroidia; order Bacteroidales; family Rikenellaceae; genus CAMQVM01. The sequence goes on along the minus strand of CAMQVM010000201.1, from coordinate 24 downwards.
TTACATTATAGCGTCAATGAACCA
>CAMQVM010000200.1 GCA_947038135.1 uncultured Rikenellaceae bacterium | reverse complement strand
GTTTAGATTGCAAAATATACTCGCTTAGTAAAGATGTGTATTGACGGAAAATGGAACATTTGAATAGTGTGAAATATTTAACATAGTCTTTGAATTAATGTGTGAATGAAGAGTGAAAAGATACAAACCTACACGTTTTGAAAAAGACTCCCTAATATTCTACCAATCGCCCAAAGTATCTATATTCGCTTCTTTTATTTTGAAAAGATCTATGAATAGATCATTCATAACCCTAGCGGTTGTATTTTTAAACCCTGTCATAAATTTGTTACGTTTATAATTGTAAGCGTAATCTCCTACTGACATTTGAAGATTGCTATTTGATGCAATACTTCCAAAACTTAAATTCATGTCGGATGTGAAAACTGCATTTGGGAACAATACCCTATATCTGTTATCTTTACATGGGACTGTTACACCCCCAGACAGCGGAAATTTTAAGAATGGTGGAGTAGATCCCCACGAGGCTACTGTCTCGGTATTTAACAACATTTTATCAATAGAAAAAATTATTCCCGACTCTGTTTCTCTCTCTAATTTCATAAAAGTTTGATTCATGAAGTACTCTTTAATTTGGTCTTGAGTTAGATCAACATCATAGATATACTGCCAAACAACCCCTGATTCTTTGATATGAAAATTAAATACAGGCTCTTTCTGTATCGCTATATCTACTATTTTTTCAATGATTCTAAATTCATCGCGATTGTATTTTTTTATAAATTCTTTCTTTGTTATAAACTCTTTTGTTTCAGAATCTAGATAAAGTATGATTTCTCTCTCCTCATATGTACCATCATTTTCAATGATAATTTTATACAGAGGTGAATTTTCTTGAGCAGTAATATTTCCTACAAATAGAAATGCGACACATAATAGTAATATAGTTTTCATATAGTTTAAAATTTTGTGATTAATTAATATTTACGACCCGTTCTTAAACATGTCTTTATATTCAAAAAAAAAGCAACCCATAAGGATTGCTTTTTGCGGTATGGACGGGACTCGAACCCGCGACCACCTGCGTGACAGGCAGGTATTCTAACCAGCTGAACTACCACACCGTGTTTAGAATTTCAATACAAAGGTACACTTTTTTTCTTTACTTCCAAATTTTAAGTTAAATTATTTTAAAATAATTTAACTTAAAAATCTTAAACATCTAATATACAAATAAATAACACTGTAAAATAAAATACATTTTTTTTATAATTCATCATATGTATTCAATAATAATTACAAAAAAGGTAGTTAACAATTCAACTACTTGAATCGATAACTACCTTTTATTGTTAAACTAACATGATAAATATTGCTTTTTCACACCATGCAATAAGTTGTTAGCTCTTATAATTACATATATTACTTACTCTGTATAACTAGTTTTGCACCCTTTACGCCACTTGCAGTCGCTTCAAATACAATCTCGCCTGCTTTGTCACTACTCTGAACTAAAGCGGTTAATTGCCCACTAAAGAGCTTCATTTGAGGCAGGTGAAATAACTCTAGTGAAACAGGGTTGCCATTAGCTGCTGCTCGGTAGCTACCAGCTCCTCGCACCTTAAACTTAATTTCACGAGTATCATCAGGGCATAAGTTACCTTGCTTGTCAACTACTCTAACATTTACAAACGATATATCTTTTCCTGTTGCGTCTAAGGTTGTGCGATCTGCTGTAAGCTCAATCTTGTAAGGCTTACCAGCAGTATGAACCTCTTTCTCTGCTACGGCGTTGCCCTTTGCATCGTAGGCTACAACTTTAACTGTTCCTGGCTCATATTTAGTATCCATCCACATTAAACGGTAGCGCTTTTGACGCTCAAAAGTTGCATTTGCCTCTTTCGAATCTGTACCATCTAGCTTAATGGTTAAATCTTTTGTACGAATACCTTGACTTACACCGTTGATAAACAACTCTGCAGATGGGTGGTTGGTATACACAAATACAGGAATAGTATCTCCTTCATGACCCTTCCATGTCCAGTGAGGTAAAATATGTAGAGTCTCCTCGTCTGAGTTCCAGTGGCTACGATATAGGTAATATCTATCTTTTGGAATACCTGCCAAATCAACAATACCAAATAGCGAGCTATGGCTTGGCCAGTTAGTATAATATGGCGTAGGCTCACCTAAATAGTCAAACCCAGTCCATACAAACTCACCTATTGCATAAGGCAAATCTTCGTGCTGTATAAAATCATCTTCTGGAAGGTTAGACCAACCACAATGCTCAACATCGTATGATGAAGCTTGATTATCAGGGTAGGTCTTCATTGACCCCCTAACAACAGGAAATTTATATACTCCACGTGAGCTTAGCGTTGATGCAGTTTCGGCACCTAAGATAATTTGTTGTGGAAGCTTTTTGTAGTTCTCTTTATACATGAAAGGGCGGTAGTTAAACCCTGCAACATCCATTACTGCGGCAAAATTGTTATTTATTACAGCATTTGGATTATCCATACCTTGAGTTACTGGTCGGGTAGGGTCTTCTTTATGAACTATATCTTGCAACCAGCGAGCTATTTTTGCTCCATGGGCTGTTCCTTGCTCTGGCACTTCATTACCAATACACCACATCACTACACTTGGGTTGTTGCGATAGTGTTGCACTACATTTGTTAAGTCTTTCTCTGCCCAGTCATCAAATAGACGATTATATCCATTTTGACACTTCGCTATTTTCCACTCATCAAAAGTCTCTACCATAAGCATCATACCCATCTCGTCGCAAGCTGCAACAAGCTCTGGAGCAGGCATATTGTGAGATGTTCGGATAGCATTTACACCCATATCTTTCATGATTCGCACCTGACGACGTATTGCAGCATCGTTAACCGCTCCTCCTAGTGGTCCAAGGTCGTGGTGGTTACATACTCCTTGAAAAGCTACCTTTGTACCATTAAGGTAAAAGCCATCGTTAGCAACAATTTCAATCGTACGGATTCCAAATGGGGTAGTGTACTCATCTTTCAACTCGCTACCTTCGTATAACTTAGATACTGCTGAATAGAGAGTTGGGGTGTCTAAATCCCATAACGTTGGGTTATTCACAACAAACTCTTGCGAGAAAACTTTTTGGTCATACTCTGTCAACACAGATGTTGACTCTACTACAACACGCCCTTTATTATCTTTTATTGCTGTTAGAAGCTTATATTTATCTGGCGCAAAACCGTTTGGAAGCTCAACCTTTGTTGTAAGTTTCACCTTAGCAAACTCATCAGTTACCACTGGAGTAGTTGCAAAAGTTCCCCATACAGGAATATGAACATCCTCATTTACTATAACATGAACATTACGGTAGATACCTGCTCCTGGGTACCATCTTGACGACTCAGGCAGGTTTTCAAGCCTTACAGCCAATATGTTATCTTTACCATCAGAGTTTAAGAACTTGGTTACATCAAAGTAAAAAGTGTTGTATCCAAATGGCCACTCACCAACTTTAGAGCCATTGATCCACACCTGAGCACCACTCATAGCGCCGTCAAACTGCAATGTAACACTCTTATTTTTGTTATCGGCAAGCTCTGGAACGCTAAATTTAGTGCGATACCAACCAGTTCCAACAAATGGCAACCCTCCAGTACGCCCTGAATGCTCACTAGGTTTCACCTGACCATCTTGCTTAATTGCTACATTTTGCATATCATTGTTAGGACTGAAAGGACCATATATAGCCCAGTCGTGCGGCACAGTTACATTTTGCCATTTACTGTCATCGAACTCTACAAGTGTTGATTTACTATCATCTTCACGAGTAAACCTCCATCCTTTTTCAAGTAAAAACTCACGTCTTACTTGGGCTTGTGTCGTCACAATACTGCATAGACAGATCGTTAGAAGAGCTAAAAATTTTGTTTTCATTTTTAATATTTTTAATTTATTATACATTTACATCTGTAAAGGTAGTAATAAAACTCTAAATATATAAAAAAAATTGTGCGTTATTTATAAAATTACAAAATAGATAACACTTCAAAATTGCAAACTGCTATATCAATTCCAAGATCAAGAGTCAGCTACATATGGCGATTCGCAAAACCTTAAATATACTTATTTTCAACTATTTAGGTATGGTTTTT
>CAMQVM010000199.1 GCA_947038135.1 uncultured Rikenellaceae bacterium | reverse complement strand
CGAATTACATGAAGATGTAATTCGTTAGATTTAGCACCTGAAGATTGGTATGGCAGCGGGTCATACTGGAAAACAAAAACACAAGTTGATGGCAACATGATTGGCTTGCACTCTGATTTGCGTGGAACATACAATATGCTTTATGTTTTGGGTGAGGCTAGAGGAGGAACACACAAATATCAAGATGCTTCATCATCTCTTGGTACAAGCTTACTTAACACCTCGCCTATCAAAGATAACACTTTGAGAGCAGGACGTACAGGTGTTGGTAGCTGGAATGGGCTTTATGCTAATATCCTTAGGGTTAACCTTTTTATCATCAAAGTTGAAACTGAGGTAGATTTTCTTACTGATGCAGAAAAATCATATTATCTAGGTCAAGCCTATGGTATTAGAGCCTACTACTATTTTTGGCTATATCGTACTTACGCAGGAGTACCAATAGTTACAGATATCAAGGTGCTACAAGGGCAAGTTTCTGCTCCAGATCTCTATAAGGCTCGCTCTACTGCAAAAGAGACCCTTGATTTTATTAAAGAAGATGTTAATAAGTCAGAAGCGTTTTTCAATGGCGATTTCGAGCAAGAAAAGACAAAGTCTATGTGGTCACTTAATGCCACTTTAGCTTTAAAAGGCGAGGTTTATCTATGGTCAGCTAAGGTGCCTATACAAGATCAATCACCAGATGGTACTGATGCAACCACTGCTAAAGATGCGATATCAAAGCTCGTGGGTAAGTACGCCTTAGAGAGTGAATTTGCTAAAGTCTTTTCTGAAAAAGGAAATGGCGAGATAATTATGACAATCCGTTTTCTTGAGGGTGAATCTACAAACAACTATAACGAGTGGATTTCGCAGCCTGCATATTTTTTAAATATCGTGGCTGATAGAGAGGGCAACGTAATTACTCGTGATACCCTAAAGCAGGGAGCAACGGGTGGAGTGTTGCGCCAAGAGTATAAGCGAGGTCTATTTTATGCTTATGAGGCAGCTGATACACGACGTGATGCTACATTCTTAGATTTCTACAATATCAAACAACCAGGTGCTACATGGGATCGTGACGCTGAATTTAAAGGTACATTAACACGTAAAAATATAGGCATTGTCAACTCTACAAATACACGAATATATCAAGGTGATATCTCAATATATAGATATGCTGATGTATTATTATTGATGGCAGAGGTTGAAAACTGGCTAGGTGCTGATCCATCGAGCTATATCAATCAAGTTAGAAAAAGAGCCTATGGTGCAAATTATGTTGCTGTAACTCATGGTTATGTAAATGGTGACTTTGCTACAAATGAAAAAGCAATTTTGTTTGAGCGTGACAAAGAGTTTGTGCAAGAGGGCAAGCGTTGGTTTGATGTGGTGCGTATGCGTGATGCAAACAAAAAACCACTTGTGTATAGTGTCGATGTAAATTATGCCGACGCTGTTGGTGAAACAGTTTATCCGATACTTGATGAAGCTACACAAAGTCATATGTTGGTGTGGCCAATAGACGAAACAACACTAAACAAAGATCCTTTAGTGCTCCAAACAGTGGGTTATTAAATCTGTTGTTTAACTATTAATTTTGCAGTTTAGGTTTTAATTTATATCTTTAAGACCTAAACTGTATTTTAAATTTTAAATTATTAACAATTATGAATAAGTATTTTGTAGTATTTGCAGCACTATTATTAACAGTTAACACGCTGAGTGCAAAGGAGGTTTTTCCAGTAATGGTCAAAGAGACCCAAACCCCTATATTGATTGATCGTGAAGATAATATTCTTTTTTATGTGCGTGTAGAATCTCTTAAAAACAAGGCTCTCACCAGCCTAACGGTGAACTTTGGCGATGATGTAGATTACAATAACATCAAAGCTCTAAAATTATACTATTCGGGTACTGAGTCTGTGCAGCGTTCAAAGGGTGTGTATTTCTCTTCTAGCTCATATATAGAGAGCTACTCTCCAGGTAAAACTTCTAAAGCTAATGAATCTTATAGTATCAATATCGACGAGGTGCAAGCTCCTAAAGGGAGTGTTACTTTCGATTGTGATGCAGCTCTTTTTCCTGGGGTAAACTACTTTTGGGTTAGTTTAGAGATGAAGCGCAAAACACCACTGCTTGCCAAAATTACAGCTAGTATTGGTGAGGTGAAGCTTGATGGTGTATCTTTTGATATTAACAACGAAAAGATAGTCGAGTCTACCCACCGAATGGGTGTTGCAGTGCGTAATGCTGGAGATGATGGAGTAGCAGCATATCGTATACCAGGTCTTGCAACTTCAAACGAAGGAACACTTTTAGGTGTGTATGATATCAGATACAACAGCAGTGTTGATCTTCAAGAGCATATTGATGTAGGTCTTAGCCGTAGTTTAGATAAAGGTCAGACATGGCAGCCTATGCAGAAAATCATGGCTTTTGGTGAGAATGATGGTATGCCACTAGCACAAAATGGTGTTGGCGATCCTGCAATTTTGGTAGATTCAGAAACAGGTACTATATGGGCTATCGCTGCGTGGACTCATGGCATGGGCAACCATCGTGCATGGTTCAACTCACAACAAGGTATGGATAAAACCAAAACATCTCAGTTGATGTTGGTGAATAGTACTGATGATGGTAAAACATGGAGCGAGCCTATAAATATAACCGAGCAGGTTAAAGATAAATCGTGGAATTTTCTTCTTCAAGGTCCAGGTCGTGGTATAACTATGAGTGATGGAACTCTTGTTTTCCCTATCCAATATATCGATAAAGATAAAGTCCCTAATGCAGGGGTGATGTATAGCAAAGACCGTGGTGTAACATGGCATATACATAACCATGCACACACTAATACCACCGAGTCGCAGGTTGTTGAGCTTGAAAATGGTGAGCTAATGTTGAATATGCGTGATAACCGTAAAGGTAGCCGTGCAATATATACAACAAAAGACTTAGGTAAAACATGGACTCCACATAGCACCAACCGTTCGGCGCTTCAAGAGCCTGTTTGTATGGCTAGTTTGCTTAAAGTAAAAGCTTCTGATAATGTTTTGGGTAAAGATATAGTATTTTTCTCGAATCCTAACACTACAAAAGCACGTAATATGATCACTATAAAGGCTAGTCTTGATGGTGGTAAAACTTGGAAAGAGTCAAACCAGCTTCTTTTAGATGAAGGTCATGGTTGGGGGTACTCTTGTCTTACTCTTGTAGATGAAAATACAGTAGGTATACTTTACGAGGGCAGTCAAGCTCATATGTTATACCAAAATGTCAGTATCAAGGATATCATTAAATAGTTAGGCTAAATAGAATCGATTATGCGTATATATAATAATATAATACTTTTTGGGTTAGTTATAACTACGCTATTTTCGTGTACCATTAGTACTGCACCCTTAAAAATTTTAGCTGTTGAACAGTTAGATGGAGCTCCTCGGTCAGAGAGTGGATATGAGCTAGGTGTCTCCGCTCAATTCGCTGGTATGCTTGGTGGTCATATTGCTATTGCTGGAGGGTGTAATTTTCCTGGTATTCCAGCGGCAGAAGGTGGTGCTAAGAGGTTTTATAAAGGTGTGTATATCGCAGATACCATTGTTGAAGATTGGTTGTTAAAGTGGCGTAAAGTAGGGGAGCTTCTTGCTCCCTCTGCTTATGGAGTAGCTATACCTATCGATGGTAAAATTGTTATTATAGGTGGGAGTGATGGTAAATCTTCACTCTCTTCTGTATACAGCATATCGCTTACTCAAAATGACTCAATAACTGTTGATTCGCTTCCATCTCTTCCATATACAATGGATAATATGGCTGGAGCTATTATTGATAGTGTAATATTTTTGGTTGGCGGCAATGTTGGTGGTGTGCCATCTAATAAGATGATATCTTTAGATTTAGATAGCTTGCAGTTTGGGTGGAGGGCTGAAGAGCCATTTCCTTATGAGGCTCGTACACAGTTGCAGCTTGTGGCTTGCTCTAATGATGGTTTTGATGATGGTTCTCGAGATGATGATGCATTATATCTTTTTGGTGGGTTTGCTTACTATGGAGCTAACAAAAAGCCTACATTATCAACTAGCAGCCTATGTTACTCATTAAATAGCCGAAAATGGAG
>CAMQVM010000198.1 GCA_947038135.1 uncultured Rikenellaceae bacterium | reverse complement strand
GGCGCTCTAAAGAGCTCGCAAAAAGCACCTATGCGCCTTAGGCGCTTGGTGGCTCCCTTCGGGAGCTGGCTGATTCACAAAACCAAGGTTTTGCGAATCAGCCTATAATAACGTTGACATTTATTTGATAAATTCAAATTTATTTCATATCTTTGTTGCTTAACAGTATTCAAATATGTTTTTAGTATCTCCTGAAATAAATAGTGAGTTGCTTAATTTTAAATTAATATTAAATGTGTAATTTGTGTGCCAGCTAATTTGATTGTTATGAATAATTTTATAACACACCAAAACATAACTCAACACTATTTTATTATTTCTCATATGGCTAAAAATAATGACAGTACCAAACATATTAAGTTGAATTTAAAGGCAATATCACCTAAATATACATATATGCTCCAACAAGAGGTCGATAACTTTTATTAAAGTTCTGTTTATTACAACTATTTATCATCTAAATCAAAACATTATGAATTACAAAATTAATTTTAAATTATGGGCTTTATGTTTTGCCCTAACGATTACACTATTTGGGTGTAAGAAAACCAGTGAGTCGGCAGATAAACGAAATAACAACCAGTCTATAACTGTAACAATGCCATCTGAGACTACTGATGTTATTACACGTGCAAGCGATGCAGTGGCAGAGGTAGCAATAAAGCGTGCGTATGTTATAATCTATGCAAAAGATGCGGTTAGCGGTGCAATGCCTAAGTTTACAACTAATATTGACCCTAAAACCATTACAGATGCTGTTGACATAAATAGCAAAACCTTAACTTTTTTTAAAGACAACAGCATTGCTGCAGGTGATGTAGTATATGTTATTTTCAACAAAGAGCTAGCAAATTTGCATATTGCTCAAAACAAGCTTATTGAAACATTAAAGCTTACTAGCTCTGGCGTCGGAACAGGCGAGTTTGCAAACGGTCTTATCGAAGTAACTGAAGGATTACCAATGTACGGTAAAGGCGAGTGGGTTAATGACGGTACTACTATAAGTATCAAACGTGGAGTTGCTAAAGTTCAATTAAAACTTGTTTATAGTACTGGAACTAATCATGTTGCAGGCAAATTTGGAACGGGATACACTACTTCTAACACAACTTTCAAGCTATATCAATTATCAGATATTGGCTTTATTGACGGGTCTTTTGCAGCGACTACTGGCTCTGAGGCTACAAGTACTGCAAATGATGGTGACATAACACATAGATCGGCATTGATAGCAGACAATTACACAGGTGCAAATTATATCTTTGCCTACCCTTATGCGCAGAGAACTATTGGAACATCACCAACATCACTCAAAAATAACAACAAACCAAATGCAAAGCGTTTGGCTATGGTGATGAAAAATACCTTTGAGGGTAAATCTACCTATCACCGTTTGGATATATGCGAGCCATCAAACAAAATTTATTATGACATATTAAACAATCATCACTACACTGTAAAGCTTCGTGAGGTTGGAGTTGATGGCTATACATCTGCTACTACTGCTTTAAATTCACTACCAAGTAACATTAAGTATGACATAATAGTGGAAGACGAGGGAGATGTAGTTGTAACTAATGGTCAGTATGTTTTAAATATTGACACAAAAGAAGATCTATTTGAAATAGCAGGTGCTCCTACAACAGTAAAACTAGCTAATGTTAACCGTGTAACCTCTATAGATGCAGACATTACTAGTGAAACCACTTTCAGTGCTAATATATCAAGCGGTTTAAGCGTAAGTACAGGCTCAAAAGCTCTAACATTTGCTCTAAGAGATATTCCTACTACTTTAGGTCGTACAGTTAAAAATGTAAATGTAGCAGTGTCGGGTGCAGAAGATGGTATGGGCATAGCAAAATTCAGATATAAAGCAACACTAGGTAACATATATTATGAAAGTAACGCTATAACTTTAAACTCCAAACTCAGCACAATAAAAGCTGCCGTTTCAGGAGAAACATTGACATTTAAAGTATCTAGCACATCAACTGCATGGAGTGCCGTATCTGATTCTCCCTCATGGGCAAGAATTGTTAAAAACAGTGCTGGTTTTGATGTTATTATCTCAGCATACAATTATGCTTACAGAATAGCAAAAATAAAGATAAGTGACCCTAAAGGCGAAAGCATTACTGTTACTATAACACAAGATTTAAAATTGCCAATCTTTGCAGACCGCAACGTAGGCGTTGATTGGGCGCTCAGTACAGTAGACGAGCTATGCGACCCAGCAAACAGCCGTGGTAATAGTTCTATGACAGAAATACCAAAAAAGTTTTTTACATGGAAAGAATCATTAACAGTTTGTGACAATTGGAATTATGGCGGACACACTTGGCGCCTGCCTACCAATGAAGAATTTAATCTTCTTGTAAGGAATGGAAAATTGCAACTGTACGGTCCTCATGATGCTGAAAAACTTGTGCAGGCAGATGGTTCAACAGTATATTTCCCTAGAAGTGCCTTTAGTTACGACCCTGCACGTAAGACTGGTAATTATTGGTCAAGCACACCTTATAACAGCTCTAATGCCCACCTTTTGTATCTACATAATAGTTCCGGCAAATCAACTACCACTTATGGTATAAACTATGGCTTAAGTGTACGTTGCTGCCGCTAGATGGGGTTTAAATATCAGTATAATAAGTATTTATGTAATTTGCAAACTACTCACAAAGCTAGTTGCAAGTTATACAGACTCTATTTTAGCAATAAATAAAATATACTTTTAAATACAGTATTATTACCATCTAACATAAAAAACTAATCCCTCGGATATTAACTATTGAATAGTTAATATCCGAGGGATAGTTTATAGAAACATGATTTTCATATCCTTTTAATTTCTCAATACTAAATTTATATTTTGCGCTTATAGAAGATAAACAACTCAAACTTTTAGGCAAGATAAAAAACTTATGTGCCGTAATCATGGCAAGACAATATATACTATTAAACTGACAGTTTATTTATAGTTCTAATATTCCAGTGTCAATACCTATTTGTAAGTCACCAATTGTTAAACGTTTATATAGCTCTCCATCATTTCTCTTTGCTTTTTTGCCTGTAAAAATGAATCTGAAAATATTTGCAATAAAAAAACGAAACTCTTCAAGGTCAACTGTTCTCTCATCAGGGAAATAGTCGCAAAAGCAAAAGGTAGGCACTGTAACATCAAAAGTATTTATATACTCATCAAACAGATAATCTACATCATCTCCATATATTCCCATATCGTGATAAAGGCTAACACACTCTAAGCCATTGATAGGCATATCAAAAGGAGCTCCGTAACCCTCTATTATCTCTATTAGTTTTTTATTTATCACTTTTTTTTACTTAAATCATATCGGCTTTTCACTTAGCAATAACCCATTGATTATTTGTATATCTATAACCCGTTAATAAATGTATTGATATGATCTTTTATTTTCCCTATGATCTTTTCAGCAGTAGTTTTTCGAGCCTTTAAATCGGGACGATCATTCATTAAATCAATCACCTCTTTTGTCATTGGTTCTTTTTCAGTAAATAGATACTGATTTATTAAGAGCTCTAATTTTTGGAGGTTTAGATTTTCTATTTTGCTTAAATCAACAATCGCTTTTCTTCTCTCAGAATCAACAAAACCATAAAATTCATCTTCGATATTCTTGCTATCTACTGCATTTAATAGGTGTTCAGACATGAATTTTTCTATCAATTCACGCTTGCTACGTAAGCCAACCTCGGTTGATAGTAAAGAGTCAATTAAGCCCCTAAGCTGTTCTTTGTCGCTATTAGGTTCATTGCTCAGCTTGGCTAGTAGTTGTAATATATATGTTACATTTATCTCATCTCGATGAATTAGTTCAAGTTCAAAATTTATATCTTCAAGAATTGAAACTTTCTCTGCTGATTGACTTGATTTAACGTTATCATAAATATCAAGATACTTGCTTTTATAGTCGTTAAATGTCTGCTCATCTAATAATAAATCGTTGTATGTAAATTCGGTGAATGAGTTTAATTTATTCATCAACCTAATAACCTGCCTAAATGAAGTGATAAATTGTAGTTGCTCTTTTTCATCAACTAAGTTATTTACACTTTGTGGAGT
>CAMQVM010000197.1 GCA_947038135.1 uncultured Rikenellaceae bacterium | reverse complement strand
AAAAGGCGATGTAACACTTAACCACCTAGACACCGAGAGATTAATAGTCTCTAATGACTTGATATCGCTAAGCCGTGCTAACATAGAGTTAGACAACTCGCACCTTGAGCTGAAAGAGTTTAGCATGAAATTTAAGGAGTGGGGAATGACTGACTTTGTAAACGACGTGCGCATGACAGCCACAATAATAGACAGCCAAATAGAGATGTCTACAGTCGAGCGCTTTACAAAGATGAGGCAACATTGGAGAAGCAATATCAAGGTTATAGGCAGCATAAATGGCACAGTAGCAAACCTTAATGCTAACATCCGCTTAGCTACAACCCACAACACTCAAATTGAGAATACTAAGATTAATATCACTGGACTTCCTTTTGTTAATAAAACTACTTTTGATGCTAAAATAACTAACATATCTACTAACGCCGAGGATATATATAACATAAGCGAGGAGTTTACGAATAAACCAATGGCTAGAAATGATATAATTGAGCGTGTAGGTAACATAAGTTTAACTGGCAATTTTAAAGGATCACCCACAAAATTTGATACCAAAGGAGAGATAAAAACATCTGTCGGCGATGTCACATTTGCGGTTAGCAATACAAGGAGTAATGACATAATAGAGATAGATGGAACAGTAGATAGCAATAACCTGCACCTTGGGGCTCTGCTAAACTCTAAAGATCTTGGACGTATATCAATAACAAATAAGCTTAAAGGGAAGCTCCAAAAAAACAATAGTAATATTGTGCTAAACTCTACAATCAATAGCGTTACTGCACTCGGATACAACTACTCAAACATAAATATTCAAGGTTTACTTACCAATAAAATGTTTAACGGAGAGGTTGCCAGTAATGATAAAAACTTGAACTTTGGCTTTAATGGAGAGATAGACTTTAATAATGCAATTCCAAATTATGACTTTAACCTTAAAGTTCAACATGCCAACCTACACGCACTGAACTTAAATAATAGAGATAGTGTCTCTATATTTTCTGGCGAGGTATATGCCAATGGCACAGGAACAACAATAGATAACATAAATGGTGATATAATATTAGAACACCTAAAATACATCAACCATGTAGATACTGTAGATATCGAAAAAATATCTATCATAAACACAAATAATGAAAAGGGCAAATCTATGAAGATAAGCTCTAAACTCGTGGATATAAGCCTTACAGCAAAGCAGAGCTACAATGATATAATACCATACTTATCATCTACAATAAATAACTACCTACCTGCATTAAGCAAAAAGACAACAAATAAAAGAAGCTTCAAGATAGATAATACCAACTACCAAGCGAGCCAAGAGGCTAAAAACAGCTTTTATATCGCTACAATAAATGTGAAAGAGGCAAACAATGCAGCTGGAATATTCATGCCTGGACTTAAAATAGCTAAAGGCTCAAAGCTGTCATTTATATTTAACCCTGCACTTAATCAATTTTCACTTAACTTCAATTCAAGCCTAATAAAAAGGGGAGACTACTGGGCGAAAGGCATAAATATAACTAGCAGGAGTGAAGCAGACTCAATATCTATGTATACAAAGGCTGATGAGATAAATATAGCAAATATATTCTTACCCAACTTTGAGCTAATTGGCGGCATTGATACTAATAACGTTGTGGCATCTGCATATTTTAACAATACATACGACGGCTCTAAGGGGCTTGTATCTGCAAAAATAGCCTTTGAAAAAACCGATTCTCTACCTAAAATAACAGCGCAAATACTACCATCATACGTCGACATCAACAAGGTGAAATGGATACTTGATGGCGAGAATATAGTTTATGACAACAATGCCCTTAATATCGATATGGTGAGGTTGCATACTGAGAAAAACAAACAGTCGATAAGTGTAACTGGTGGGTTGTCTAAAGATATAAATGACTCGCTAACTATTGACATTAAAAATTTTGATATCAGCGGAGTAACTGTATTTACAAAGCCTATAGGTTATGATGTAAATGGCAGAGTAACAGGCGATGTGATAATTAGCAAAACAGCCGATAAAAATATTATATTTGACACCAACCTATCAATGCAGAGGGTTAAACTAAATGACTATACCCTACCCGATTTTGGCATTAGCAGCAGGCATTTAGGAGGACCTAAAGTGTTGTACAGCCTATCGTATGCAGGTAAGGATATATTAAACACAACTGTAAATTTATCTACATATAAGTTTCACAGCACTCTTAAAATGAAAGAGGTAGACCTGTCTGCTCTAAACCCTCTACTGGCAACCATAGGAAGCAACTCTTTAGGCTTAGCAGATATAGATGTTACAATAGATAACTTAAATATGCCCCTTGCAATTAATGGAGATGTGAAGATTCATAACTTTGAAACAACTATCGACTTTACAAATGTGCGTTATAAGCTAAGCGGTGAGGCTAAGATAAAGAATAATATGTACAACATATATAATGGTGTTATTACCGACCCTAACGGTGTAACCTCACCGTTTACAGGCTCACTAAATGGTAATGACAGATATAGGCGTGTACGATATCGAATAGCAGCTAAGCCAAACAGATTACAATGCTTAAGCACCACAATCAACGACAACCCACAATTTTATGGAGATGTAAGAGCTAGTGGTGATATTGAGATATTAGGACACGGAACTCAAGTAACCATGAAGATAGATGCAGCAGCGGTAGATAACTCTCGCTTTTATATGCCTTTATCAAACAAAGCAACAATATCAGAGGCTGACTTCATAACTTTTGCAAAACCTAAAAATGCTGTTGAAGAAGAGAAGCCACGTGACCTTATAACAATAAAAAAGAAGAAACAGACAGGCACAGATGCGCTTTTTTCGATTGATATGAACATCAAAGCACAAAATGACACAGAGGTGCAAATTGTTATAGACCCAACATTAGGAGATATAATAAAAGCTAAAGGTATGGGAGAGCTAAATATAAATATTGTTCCTCAAAAGAGTATATTTTCCATTACAGGAGGTTATGAAATTGATACTGGAAGCTACCTATTTACACTACCTAACTTTCAGGTGCTTAATAAATATTTTGTTATACGACCAGGAAGCACCATCAGCTGGACAGGCGACCCGCTAGCAGCAAACCTTAACATCACTGCCATATACAAGACTAAAACCTCTCTAGCTCCGCTACTCGGACAGCAGAATGGTCAAAGGGTAGAGGTAGATTGTAACCTATCGCTAAATGGCAAGCTGCTGAAGCCTGACATTACCCTCGGTATTGATGTACCCGATGCCGACCCTGAAACTTCAAGACTTTTAGCATCTATCTTGAATAGCGAAGAGGCGATATCAAAGCAGCTATTTTGGCTACTATTTGCCAACACCTTTTACACCGAAGAGACGCAAACGTCTACAAATGTAGCGGTCGGTATGATGAATAATGCTGAAGCTGTAGGAACAGTAACAGGTATAGAGTTTCTTTCTAATCAGATAAGCAACTGGATATCTAATGATAAGTTTGACATAGGGTTTAACTACCGCCCTCGAAATGATATGTTTTCATCTGAGGTGGAGCTAAATTTTTCAGCACCACTATTTAACGACAGAATAATATTAGAGGCTGAGGGAAACTATGACTTTCAAAATAATGAGACTGACCCCACACAGCAAAATAACCCTTTCTCAGGTAACTTTAACATTACCTATATACTTAACAAGTCAGGTAATTTTAGAGCTAAGGCATTCACTAGACCTATGAACACATTTGATGAAAACCTCGGTCGACAAGAGAGTGGCGCAGGAATATACTATAAAGACAACTTCGATAAATTTGATGAGCTAATAGAAAAATTTTTAAAAAACAACTCGCTCCGTAAACTCTCTAAGCAGAAGAAATTATTGAAGAAAGAGGCTGTAAAAGAGGCTAAAGATAAGTTGTAGAGATTTTGTTTTTTCTGATAAAAAACAGACTGATAATATATGTTGATTTGTGTGCTTCTAAATAAAATTGTAATTTAATAGGATAAATAAATATTATTTTGTATATTTGCAGTGTTAATTTAATACTTTGTTGTTTAAAGGTATATAACTATGATTTTAGTGTTGCAGGAAAGAGAAAGTTTGTGTAGTTGCTCCGATTTAA
>CAMQVM010000196.1 GCA_947038135.1 uncultured Rikenellaceae bacterium | reverse complement strand
TGCTCTTCCGATCTGGGATTGCAACTGCATCGGTGGACTACTCGATATTGGAGCGAAGTAATGTACTTAAAGAGGATGCTCGTAAAATTATCGCTTGTCTTGAGGGTGGTAGAAGAGTTGATTCTGAGTTGAATAAGCGTAGATTAGAGAGAGTTAATAAAGGATCAGAGGAGCTAAATGAGAAAATATACAACCAAACAAAAACTTGGCTTGATAAGGGGAAGTTAGTTGGTTTGGTTGGTGGTGATCATAGTACACCATACGGAATCGTTAAGGCAATTGCTGAAAAAGAGGGTACTATCGGATTATTGCATATAGATGCTCACGCCGATTTAAGAGATGCGTATGAGGGTTTTGAATTTTCACACGCCTCTATTATGTTTAATGTATTACGAGATGTACCACAAATATCAAATTTGGTGCAGGTGGGTATTCGTGATTTCTGTGATGACGAGATGTCTATTATAGAGCAAAATCCTAAAATAGACACTTTTTTTGACAACAACCTATCAGAGATGTTATTTTGTGGTGAGAGCTGGAAAACGGTATGCGATAAAATAGTATCAAAACTACCTGAAAAGGTATACATCAGCTTTGACATTGATGGACTATCTCCTGAGTACTGCCCCTCGACAGGAACGCCTGTACCAGGAGGATTGAGCTATGCACAAGCTATTTTTTTAATTAGTGAGGTAGTAAATAGCGGGCGAACAATTATCGGTTTTGACCTTTGTGAAGTATCGCCAAACCCTGCACGTGACAACGAATGGGATGCAAATGTTGGTGCTAGAATACTATATAAAATGTGCAACTTGACACTAAAATCATCAAAATAGATTATTTTGATTAACTTTATAGCTGATATTTCAAAAAAAAAGAGTATCTTTGCACGATAAGTACAAATAGTACTTTAAAGTTAATTAATAACATAATATAGGTATTTGCCTAAATATTAAGATAATGAGTACAGAGGAAAAAACAAAAGAAGTAGAATATACAGCTAGCAGTATTCAAGTATTAGAGGGACTGGAGGCTGTTAGAAAGCGCCCAGCCATGTATATTGGTGATATTGGTGTAAAAGGACTTCACCATTTGGTGTATGAGGTTGTAGATAACTCTATCGATGAGGCCCTAGCAGGTCACTGTTCGCATATTGAAGTTATAATAAACAAAGACAACTCAATTACAGTTATTGATGACGGTCGTGGTATTCCTACGGATTACCATGAAAAAGAGAAAAAGTCAGCTTTAGAGGTTGTACTTACAGTGCTACACGCTGGAGGTAAATTTGACAAAGATAGTTATAAGGTATCAGGAGGACTGCATGGTGTGGGTCTATCTTGCGTAAATGCTCTATCTATAATGTTAGAAGCAGTAGTTTATCGTAACGGCAAAATTCACCGCCAAACTTTCTCTAAAGGGGCAGCAACATCGCAACTAGAGATCATTGGCGACACAACTAAAACAGGAACAACAGTTACATTCCTTCCTGATAATACAATATTCACCGAAAGTGAGTATAAATATGATATACTAGCATCAAGGCTTAGAGAGCTAGCATACCTTAATAAAGGTATAAAGCTTACACTAACAGATAGTCGTGAGCAAGATGAAGAGGGAAGTGATATATCAAATACATTCTACTCTGAGCAGGGCTTAAGAGAGTTTATAACATATCTTGATGCAAACCGTGAAATTCTTACTGAAAACGTTATATATATAGAGACTGAAAAGGCTGGTGTTCCAGTAGAGATGGCTATGCAGTATAACACTAGTTATAACGAAAATGTTCACTCGTATGTAAATAACATCAACACAATCGAAGGGGGTACTCACCTTACAGGTTTCCGTAGAGCACTTACACGTACTCTTAAGAAATACGCCGACGAGAGTGGCTTATTAACTAAGGCGAAAGTTGAAATTTCGGGAGATGACTTTAGAGAGGGACTTACAGCTGTTATATCTGTAAAGGTACAAGAGCCACAGTTTGAGGGTCAGACAAAAACGAAATTAGGAAACAGCGAGGTATCAGGTGCAGTAGACCTAGCAATCACCTCAGCGTTAACCAACTTTTTGGAGGAGAACCCAAAAGATGCTCGCCAAATAGTAGCAAAGGTAATTTTAGCAGCGCAAGCACGTGTAGCAGCTCGTAAAGCAAGAGAGAGTGTGCAGCGCAAGACTAGCCTTTCAGGGGCAGGTCTTCCAGGAAAGCTAGCTGATTGTACTTCACGAGATAGAGAAAAAACAGAGGTTTTTCTTGTCGAGGGTGACTCGGCGGGTGGAACTGCAAAGCAAGGTAGAGATAGAATGTTTCAAGCTATTCTTCCGCTTCGTGGTAAGATTCTTAATGTTGAAAAAGCTCTTGAACATAGAGTATATGAGAGTGAAGAGATAAAGAATATATATAGAGCACTAGGTGTTACAATAGGTACTGAAGAGGATAGCAAGGCTCTAAACCTTGATAAACTAAGATATAATAAGGTCGTAATTATGACCGATGCGGATGTTGATGGTAGCCATATCTCAACGCTTATTATGACGTTCTTCTTTAGATATATGCAAGATATAATCACTAGAGGACACTTATATATAGCTACTCCACCACTTTACTTAGTAAAGAAAGGAAAGAGAGAGCGCTACTGCTGGAATGAAGATGAGCGCCTAGGTGCTATTGCTGAGTTTGGCGATAAAGGTATAAATATTCAGCGTTACAAAGGTCTTGGAGAGATGAATGCCGAGCAGCTTTGGAGCACTACAATGTCACCAGAGAGCAGAGTGTTACGTCAAGTAACAATTGACTCAGCAGCCGAGGCAGACCATGTATTTTCGATGCTTATGGGTGACGATGTGCCACCACGACGTGCATTTATTGAGGCAAATGCTAGGTATGCAAAAATTGATGCTTAACTAATATATAAAGAGATGGCGGAAAATTTGTTTTTCCCTAAGGATGGTTGCAAAGCAGATATTTATGAGGCCATAATACCTCAGATATCTGCTTTGACGCTTCATGAAACCGACCGCACTGCATCGCTAGCAAATGTGGTTGCTATCTTAAAAGAGGCGTTAAATCACTTTTGGATTGGATTTTATATCCATAAAGGAGGTGACGAGTTAGTGCTAAATGTGTTTCAAGGACCTTTAGCTTGCAGTCGTATCAGACGTGGCAAGGGGGTTTGTGGAGCAGTATGGAGCAAGGCAGAGACGATTATAGTAGATGATGTAGAGCTTTTTGATGGGCATATAGCTTGCAGCACTACTTCTAAGTCAGAGATTGTTGTACCACTAATAAACAAAGGAGTTGTTGTAGGGGTGTTAGATATTGATAGTGATAGCTACGCCACATTTGATAGTATCGACAGAGACTATCTTGAGGCGATAAGTAAGATTATCACCGACAACTGCTTCTAATTATCAACAAATAATAGATAAATAAAACAGATATATGGCATCGTCAAATTTTGTAGATTACGTAAAAATATTTTGCCGTTCAGGAAATGGTGGTGGTGGAATAGTTCATTTTCGCCATGAGAAATATATTGAATACGGAGGTCCAGATGGTGGAGATGGTGGACGAGGTGGTAACATTATATTAAGGGGTAACTCTCAATATTGGACACTTATTCACCTTCGATACAGAAAACACATCCATGCTGAAGATGGTAAATATGGAGGTAGCGCTAAGTGTCATGGTCGAGATGGTCAAGATATATACCTTGATGTTCCACTAGGCACGATAGCTAAAGATGCAGAGACCTTTGAGGTGTTATGTGAGGTTACTGAAGAGGGACAAGAGGTTATATTATGTAACGGAGGTAGAGGCGGCATGGGCAACTGGCAGTTTCGCACCGCAACAAACCAAGCTCCACGATATGCACAGCCTGGAGGTGAGTGTATAGAGGGGTGGTTTATATTAGAGCTTAAAGTTCTTGCCGATGTAGGGCTTGTAGGGTTTCCTAACGCAGGTAAATCTACACTGTTATCGGTAGTATCAGCTGCAAGACCAAAGATTGCAAATTATGCTTTCACTACTCTTGAGCCAAACTTAGGCATTGTAAGCTACCACGATTACAAATCTTTTGTAATGGCAGATATACCTGGAATCATAGAGGGTGCAC
>CAMQVM010000195.1 GCA_947038135.1 uncultured Rikenellaceae bacterium | reverse complement strand
GTGGTCGAGACCTTCCTTATGATGGTGAGAAGCGTGTGCTTATTGCATCTCCTAAGGTGGCAACTTACGATTTACAACCTGAAATGAGTATATACGGTGTGAAAGACGCACTTGTTGAAGAGCTAAAGAGCGGTGAGGCTTCATTTGTATGTCTTAACTTTGCTAACTGTGATATGATAGGTCATACTGGTGTGTATTCAGCTATTTTGAAGGCTGTTCAAGCAGTTGATGAGTGTGTTAAAGAAGTTGTTGAGGTGGGTAGAGATAACGGCTACACAATCCTTATTACAGCAGACCACGGTAATGCCGACAATGCAGTAAACCCTAATGGTACACCAAATACAGCTCACTCACTTAACCCTGTACCATTTATTGTGGTGTCAGACGATATTAAAGAGGTGAAAAGCGGCTCTCTTGCAGATGTTGCTCCTACTGTACTTAAAATTATGGGTATTGCACAACCAGCTGATATGACAGGTTCATCATTAGTTTAAACTTTTAGTTGAGTTTAAGCAGACAATATATAATTTAGCTATCTATAACAGGTAGCTAAATTTATTTTTATGTATCATTTAGAATAAAAGCAATATGAATAAATTACGTTCAATGACTGGTTATGGTAAAGGTGAAGTAGCCATAGCAAGCAAAAAAATATGTGTCGAGATAAGAACTCTTAATGGTAAGCAGTTAGATTTATCATTGAAGATGCCTCAGATGTACCGCAGCGAGGAGTTTGCGCTCCGTTCATTGATCTCTAAAAGTGTTGTTAGGGGTAAATGTGACGTTTATGTGTCATACGAAAATATCGAAGAGGTTTCATCATCATCATCTGTTAATATGGATATGTATGATGTATACTTTAAGCAGATAGAGGCTCTGTCTACTAAGTATGGCTTTGATGTGAAAAGTGGAGATGTGATGCAGTCTATTCTTCGTATGCCTGATGTTATGCAAAATGTAGTCACTAAAAGTGTTGATGATGGTGAGCTTGTTGCACTGCGTCAGGCAATAGAGTTGGCTTTAAAAGATTTGGCTAGCTTCCGATATACTGAGGGTGAGGTGTTGATGAATGATATTCTTGCACGTATAGATATTATTGAATCTTTGCAAGAGGATGTTAAGAAGTATGAAATTGAGCGCATAGATCAAATCAAAGAGCGTCTGAAAGAGAGCATTGCTGCAATGCAGATTGCAGTAGATGAAAATAGGTTTGAGCAAGAGCTTATCTACTATCTTGAAAAGTTAGATATCACCGAAGAGATGGTACGTCTATCACAACATATAAGCTACTTTAGAGAAGTTTGTGCTTCAGATGGTGATGCAGGGCGTAAGTTAGGGTTTATTTCGCAAGAGCTAGGGCGTGAAATTAATACCACAGGCTCAAAGGCAAACCATAAAGATATACAAAGGGCTGTTGTACGAATGAAAGACGAGCTAGAGAAGATTAAAGAGCAGTCGTTAAACGTATTATAGGTTTAATATAGATGATATGGGAAAGATTATAGTGTTTGCTGCCCCTTCAGGTAGCGGAAAGTCAACAATCATTAATAAGTTGTTAGAGGAGTATAGCTCTTTAGAGTTCTCTATATCTGCCACCTCTCGTGCCCCTCGTGGAGAAGAGAGGCATAACGTAGAGTACTATTTCTTGACACCTGAAGAGTTTGCTACTAAGGTGGCAAAAGGTGAGTTTGTTGAGTGGGAAGAGGTGTATAAAGGGAGCTGTTATGGCACACTTGCCTCAGAGGTTGAGCGAATTTGGGCTAAAGATGGTATCGTAGTGTTTGATATAGATGTTAAAGGCGCACAAAATATTAAAGCTAAATATGGCGATGATGCACTAACTCTATTTATTATGCCTCCATCTGTTGAGGAGCTTAGAAGCAGGCTTGTTTCACGTGCTACTGATAGTATTGAGCAGATAGAGAAGCGTATAGCAAAGGCAGAAGAGGAGATATCATATAGCTCACTATTTGATAAGGTAGTGGTGAATGATAACCTTAATGTTGCACTCTTAGAGTGTAGGGCTATCATCAATGATCTAATTGCTAAGTAGATGAATATAGTGCTCTATTTTGGGTCGTTCAACCCTATCCATAAGGCACACCTTGCTATTGCTGATACAGTATCTAGTATAGAGGGTGTTGATAAATTATGGTTGGTTGTATCACCTCATAACCCTTTAAAGTTACGTTCTGTTTTGGTGGCTGAAAGTCATCGGTTTAATATGGCTAGTATGGCTATAGGCGATATGGGGTTAAGTGATAGGGTAGAGGTTTGTGATGTTGAGTTTACTATGCCACAGCCCTCTTATACATATCTTACCATTAAATATCTGCGTGATACATATCCTCAACACCGTTTTTCGATGGTTATGGGGAGTGATAACCTGTCGCAGATAAAACTTTGGCGAGAGTATGAGTATATACTTAATACTACTACCATATATCTATACCCTCGTGAGGGGTATAAGGTAGAAAAAGATCTATTTGAGAAGTATGATATAATAGAGATGGCAGGAGTAGAGCTTTTTGAGTTGTCGTCTACTGATGTTCGTGCTCGTAAAGTTGCCGATGATCGGTTAGCTCCATCTACATTAATGTATATTCAACAAAATAATTTATATAAATAGTTATGGATATAGATATCTTATCTAAAAAGATTTTAGAGTCGCCTAGCAACTATCTTTTGTATATAGAGCGAGGATTGCTTTACTACAAAAAAGCCAATATAACCGCTGCGTACAACGATTTTACAAAGGTTATTGAGCTTGATCCAGGTAACAAACAGGCGGCAGAATACCTAAGTTTATTAGGTAATGTTATGCAGTATGAATACAAAGAGACACTTAATGTATAGATATAAAATAGGTCTATTATTTTGTAAGTTAACAACTTTTATTAACTTTGTATTTTGTAGTCTATGTTTTATAGGCTTTGATAATCAAATTTTAATTAACTAATACTATTACAATGGAAGATTTTGATCGTTTTGAAGACGAAGCACCACAGTCAGACAACGCTGTTAAAGGGTATAAAATATTAATCATAGTACTTGTAGTGCTACTTGGTGCCTTGGGCTATCAATATTACAGGCAGACTAATATCCTTCGAGGAAGTGAAGCAGAGCTTACTATTGAGCGTGACACTCTTCAAAATCGTCTTTCGGGTTTGATTACCGATTTTGACGCAATGAAGTTTGATAATGACACTCTAAATCAGAGTATGTCTATCGAAAGGCAAAAAGCAGACTCTCTATTTAAGCGTCTTAAAAGCGAGCGTTCTTGGAGCCATGCTAAAATTAAGAGCTACGAAAAGGAGCTTGGAACACTGCGCACTGTAATGAAAAGATATGTAGTCCAAATAGACTCTTTAAATACTTTAAATACAAAGCTTGTAAAAGAGAATGTAAACTATCGTAAGCAGCTATCTACATCGCATGAACGTGCAGAGCTGGCAGAAGAGAAGCAACAAGAGTTACAATCTAAAATCCGTGAGGGTGCTGTTATTAAAGCTCGTGATATCTCTCTTATGGCTCTTAATCGTAATGATAAAGAGGTTTCAAGAGCATCTCGTGCCGAGCGTTTACGTGCTGACTTTATTCTAAATGCAAATACATTTTCAGCTCATGGCGAGCGTAGCATATTCACACGTATAATTACAGGTGATGGCGCTATACTTACCGATGCAGGTAGTGTTTTATTTGAGTTCGAAGGAGCTAAGATACAAGCAACAGGAACTCGTCCAGTAGATTATGTAGGTAAAGATCTACCAGTGAGTATCTACTTCAAGGGTGAAATCGAAGGAGGAACATATATTGTTGAAGTCTATATGGATGGATATATGATTGGTTCTAACGAAATTATATTGAAATAAATAGATATCGCTCACGTATTTTATTTGCGTGTTCGTTTAAAAAAGATAAGCTGCAAGGAGAACCTTGCAGCTTATCTTTTTTTATAATGTTGTTTGTAAGCGTCTCCACAATTACGTATCTAAGGCTAAAACCCCTAACCTGGCAGATTCAGATTAGTGGTTTTGGTATATTTTATTTTATTTCAGCCCATTTATCAGGGAGTAGTTCTCTTAGTTGTTCGGAAGTCGGGCTGTTCTGGAACAGTGATAAACGATTAATCACATCGCAAAAATAGCTA
>CAMQVM010000194.1 GCA_947038135.1 uncultured Rikenellaceae bacterium | reverse complement strand
CCGCTTTTTTTTAAAAAGCGTAAATAAAAATTGTATTACCCAAAAAAACAGCTATAAGTTCTGTTTTCGGGGTAGTTTATTAATAAAAACCATACCTAAATAGTTGAACATAAGTATATTTAACGTTTTACGAATCTCCCTAAATAAGAAAAGACGACCCCATTCAACTAGGGTCGCCTTTAATCTGTTTGCAAAGTTGTTATTCAGCCGAGATAGCCTCAACTGGACAAACATCTGCACAAGTACCACAATCGATACAAGCGTCTGCTGTGATTGAATAAACATCACCTGCAACGATTGCCTCTACTGGGCACTCATCGATACAAGTACCACAAGCGGTACATGAATCTGGATTAATTGTATAAGCCATAATTTTGAATTTTATATGTTAATAATGCGATACAAATATAGTATAATAAAAGCATTTTACAAACTTTATGCATAAATTATGCCTACAAGGTGAAAAATAATTAAATTTTATTGCGTAAAATGCTAAGATATTGTATTATTTTATTATCTTTGCTCAAACAAGATTAATCAAATAAATTAATATGAAAAAGAGTCAAGCATACATTGCAGAGAATAAAGAGAGATTTTTAAAGGAGTTATTTGAAATAATTGCGGTGCCATCGATAAGTGCACTTAGCGAACATAAGCCCGACATGATAACTTGTGCTACTAAGATAGCTGAGCAGCTAATAAGCTCAGGTGCCGACAAAGCAGAGGTAATGCCAACAGATGGAAACCCTGTTGTATATGGCGAGAAGATAATAGATCCTGAGCTACCAACAGTTTTGGTATATGCACACTATGACGTGATGCCAGTAGAGCCATTGGAGCTATGGAAAAGTGATCCTTTTAAGGCAGAAGTTAGAGATGGTAAAATATGGGCTCGTGGTGCTGACGACGATAAAGGTCAAGGCTTTATGCATATAAAAGCATTTGAAGCAATGGTTAAAAGCGATGAGCTTACCTGCAACGTTAAATTTATGATTGAGGGCGAGGAAGAGATAGGCTCACCAAACCTTGGTAAATGGTGTGAGGAGAATAAAGAGATGCTGAAATCAGATATTATATTGATATCAGATACTAGCATGATATCTCTTGAGACACCATCTATAACTACGGGTCTTAGAGGGTTATCGTATATGGAGGTTACAGTTACAGGACCATCACACGACCTGCACTCAGGGTTATTTGGTGGAGCTGTTGCGAACCCTATAAATGTATTGTCTAAAATGATAGCCTCACTAACAGATGACAACGGCAAGATTACAATACCTGGGTTTTATAGCGATGTAGTAGATCTAACTCCAATAGAGAGAAGATCAATTGCCGAGACACCGTTCAGTGAAAAAGAGTATAAAAAGTCGTTAGACATAGTAGACATAGTGGGTGAAGAGGGCTACTCTACACTTGAACGCACTGGCACACGTCCTGCACTTGATGTAAATGGAATATGGGGTGGTCACACTGGCGAGGGTAGCAAAACTGTTATTGCTAGCACTGCTCATGCTAAAATATCTATGCGTCTGGTGCCGAACCAAGACAATAAGGTTATTGGTGAGATGTTCAAAAAACACTTCCTAAACATTGCACCAAAGGGCGTAAAGGTGAATGTTGAGTACCATCATGGCGGTCTGCCGTATGTATCACCTACGGCTATGCACGCTTATAAAGCGGCCGAAAAAGCTATTAAGGCTACATTTGGCAAGACACCTCTTCCGTTTTACAGTGGAGGTAGTATACCTATTGTTTCAACATTTGAAACTATACTTGGTGTTAAGTCTATCCTTTTAGGTTTCGGACTGGGATCAGATGCTATCCACTCGCCTAATGAAAATTTCCCGTTGGCTAACTTTTATAAGGGTATTGAGACTATTCCTTACTTCTATAAATATTTTGCTCAAAAAGGGTAGTTTATTTTGTAGTGATGGTTTGTTTTTAATATCTCTTTTGTAGATATAACAAGGGTCTTGATGTATCAAGACCCTTGTTTTTGTTTGCTAGTGTATTTTTTGTTATATTTTGTTGTTTTGTTTAGACTTTATCGTCTTAGCTTTCTATATAGGGTTATATATGTAGATTCGCAAAAATAAGAAAAACACACCTGCATCTTCGGTTAAAGTCTGCATTTGATTTTAGATATTTTAGAGCTCAAATATATTCAACTATTGATATTAGATATAGTAGTATTTTAGAAATACTAAGTGCCATTATTATTGTGCAAGTTACCTAGCACAATATTTTAGTATTATCAATAATTTTCAAGGTAATAAGATATTTGTGTAAAGATACAAAAAATAACACAAACCATAATACACAAGTGATTGAATGTAATTGATGACATTTAATGTTTAATTGAAAATACACTATAACAATTGTCATAAAGTGTATTATAATCTATTAATGTATTTTGCAAATCTCCCAGTAGAAGCGTCTGAAATTGTATACAAGGCATAAACTCATCAACACTCTTCTCGGGCATATAATTTTCTTAATTACACAACCTAATTTCATGAAAAGTCACTTGCGAGTAGCGTACTAAAACACAAAAGAGTGCTGAATAATTCAGCACTCTTTTATGTTTATAATATATCTCTTAAATAGAGTTATTACATAGTTTTAAGAAGATCGTTATATTTGTTATAAAAATCTAAATATTTAGCATCAGTATCACGAAGACGGAAGTAGCTATTTTTAAGAAGCTCTACAACATCTTTATTTTTAGCATCTAACTGATGTGCAGTTTCAAACTGAGCAGCAGCACTTTCTAGCAAAGTAACAATAACAGCAAGAGATTCAGAGTAAACCTTACGGTTAGTTACATCAATTTTATTAAGATCCTTAACCTTAGAGTCTGCATCAGATAGATAAGCTAAACCATCATTGTAGTAAGCATCGAAAAACTTAGGATCGATAACCTTAGCTCTATCATAAGCAGCATGAGCCTTAGCATAATCTTTCATGTTTTGGTAAGCAATACCCTCAACAAATACCATTATTATACTTGTAGGATCACTCTCTTGTGCCTTCTTGATATAAGGAATAACTTTCGCTGGATCATCACCTGAAGTGATATAAAAGTTGATCAACTGATTCATGATCTTCTGATTTGCAGGATAAGTATTTACACCCTCAAGGTATGCAGCTTCTGCTTCAGCTTTATTCTCAAGTTTCTCATTAGCAAAACCTAAATAGTAATATACATCACCATTCTCAACATAACCAGCCTTAGCCAACTCTGCAAATACAGGAGCACTAACAGTAAAATTATTATCTTGGATAGCAGCAACTGCACCGAAATACTTATACGAATTAGCCTCTTTAAGTGCTACAAGAGAATCAGAAGCAATTTTTGCAGCAGCTAAAAAGTTTTTAGATGCACCAGCAAATTTGCTCATCAAATACATATTGTTAGCCTCTGTAATGTAGTGATTGATAGTAGTAGTTAAACCCTCTACTGCTTTTTCTTGACTCTTAGGATCAAGTTCAATAGCTTTGAAATAAGACTCTGTTGCCATTTCAAGCGCACCAGCATAAGCCTCTTTTGTAGGTTCCCAAAACGCTAGTTTACCATCTGTTAAATATAGGTTAACAGTAGGATAAACAAATTTTTTGTAGTCAACACCTGAAATTGTCTCTGTTGTATACTCACCATCTTTACCTGGCTTTCCAACTAATAGTGTAATTTCACTTTCACCCATTCCAACAAAAATAGATGAAGAGTTTGATGATGCAGCAGCATTAAAACGATTACCACGAGTGATCCAAGTAGAAGCTTTTATCCCTTTTTTAGGGTGTTGAGTATCTACATTGCTCTTCTCTATATTAGCTAGAAGAGAGCTTACATTTGCTTTTTGCGCATACGAACTAGTACTCATTGCTGCAAAAGCACATAAAATTAAAACTGTTTTTTTCATAATAGTTAATTAAATATAATTGTTGTTATTCTGTTATTATTTCTCTTCTGTTAAACCTACAACTTCATCTTGAGTATTAGAATCTATGGCATCAACCGAAACTGCATCAACTGAAGCTGCATCAATCGAAACTCCATCAACTGAAACTGCATCAATCGAAACTCCATCAACCAAAGCCCCATCAACCGAAACTATTTCAACACCCTCTAAAACTGGCGCTTCCTCTTCAC
>CAMQVM010000193.1 GCA_947038135.1 uncultured Rikenellaceae bacterium | reverse complement strand
TAATATCTTACCATAATCAGCTCCCTCATACGCCGACCAATTTTTAGCATATACAAAATCGGCACCAGCAAACGCCTTTTCACGGTCATACTCGATTGTCGCCCCTTTGGTAAACTCAGTAGATAGCTCATACCCTTTAGGGTGAGTTATTACAAAGTCGTAATCGGTGGCTGTCATCCACTCAGCAAATGAGTTTGGCACTGCCTGCGGAAGTGCACGTGGATGTGGCGCCCATGTCAATACTACTTTAGGTCTTTCACATTTTTTGTACTCTTCAATAGTAATAAGGTCGGCAAGCGATTGTAGCGGATGGCGTGTTGACCCCTCCATGCTAACCACTGGCTTGCCAGAGTGCTCTACAAACTGAGTAAGTATCTGCTCATTATAATCGGCATCTCTATCGGTAAGCGATGCAAATGCCCTTACTCCAATAATATCGCAGTAACACCCCATTACAGGTATTGCCTCAAGAAGATGCTCAGGCTTATCGCCATCCATTATCACTCCTCTTTCGGTTTCTAGTTTCCATGCACCACTAGCAACATTCAACACTATTGTGTTAAGCCCTAAGTTCATAGCTGCCTTTTGAGTACTGAGCCTTGTGCGTAAGCTTGAGTTAAAGAACACTAGCAACATTGTCATATTTTTACCGATGGTATCGGTGCTATACTTATCTTTTTTTATCTCAAAAGCCTCTTTCAAAGCTATATCTAGCGCCCCGATATCTTTTACTGATATAAAATTTTTCATTAATACCTATTTATATATGGTCTATTTTCTAATCTCTGCCCCACACTGCTTTTCAAACTGCATAATAAGATTATTCATAACCTTATCAATAATTTTATCTGTCAATGTAGCGGTGGTATCTTCTAACACAAAACTCAACGCATACGACTTTTTACCCTCTGGTAGCTTGTCGCCCTCATACACATCAAACAACGACACCTTTTTAAGTAACTTCTTTTCGGTCTTAAACGCCACCTCACGAAGAGCTGCAAAGGTAACATTTCCACCCACCATAAGCGATAGGTCTCTTTTAACCTCTGGATATTTAGACAGCTCTTTAGCCGCCACCTTAACAGTTTTCGCTAGGCTGATAAACATATCAACATTAAGCTCCATAAAATAGACTTCATTTTTTATATCAAACTTATCTCTTATAGACTTAGATACTATACCCATCTCAAGAAGAGGCTGCTTGCGAACTTTCAAAACGGCACCATCTCTATATATCTCATTTGTGATACTTTCAAGAACACCACTCTCCATATCAAGCCCAAACCTTTTAAGAAGAACCTGCGCATAGTGCTTCAAGATAAATAGTGAACTCTTTTGAGCTGCACCCATCCACGACTGTGACTTATCATCGCCCGATATCAACATAGAGAGCTTTGTAACCTCGCTATAAGGAGCTAAGCCCCCCTCAACCGCCATATCATTATTATAGTAGTAGCAGTTACCCACCTCATAACATTTTACATTAGAGCGTCTTCTATTGGTGTTAAGCAATAGTGCCTCCATACTGTTATAAAGCAGTGTTTGACGCATCACGTTAAGGTCTATACTTAAAGGGTTAAGAATCTTAACACAGTTATCAACTGGATAACACTCGCTACCCTCATAATATGCGGCCTTAGTTAGTGAGTTACTCATTATCTCATTAAACCCTTGATGCGACAGTAGCTGCGATATCTGCTCTACTACTACCGCCTTACTAAACTTAGATGTAAATGAGAGTGTAGAGTGCACCGCTTGAGGAATATCGATATTATTATACCCATATATACGTAATATATCCTCTACAATATCTACTTCACGCTTAACATCAACCCTATAAGCAGGCACCTCAACAAGTAGCATATCGCCATCATCGCTCTTTACTACTATATCAAGCCCATTAAGAATTTTAACAATCAGCTCTTTACCGATACTCTTACCCATCAACCGCTCCATGCGACTAATAGATATATTAACCTCAAAACCTGCAAGATCCATATTTAACAGATCAACCACCTCGCTCGACACCTCACCTCCAGCACACTCTTTAATAAGAAGTGCCGCACGTTTAAGAGCATAGCTAGTCATGTTAGGATCTACACCACGCTCGAACCTAAACGATGCATCAGTAGACAACTGGTGACGCTTGGCGCTCTTTCTTACAGATACAGCGTTAAAATATGCACTTTCAATAAATATATTCTTCGTGTTTTCAGTCACTCCCGACTCTGCACCACCAAGAACCCCAGCGATACACATAGGACGCTCAGCACTACAAATCATCAAATCTTTATCAGTAAGTGTACGCTCTACCCCATCAAGAGTTACGAACTTCTCACCCTCGCTAGCACACCTTACTACAACCTTGCCACCCTCAATTTTATCAGCATCAAACGCATGAAGCGGCTGACCTGTTTCATGAAGTATAAAGTTGGTTATATCTACAACATTATTTTTAGGTGTTATACCTATTATACGAAGTGCGTTTTGCAGCCACTCAGGCGATGGTTTCACCTCTACATTAGAGATTGTAACACCCATATATCGTGGTGCTGCCTCAATATCTTTAACCTCTACCTCAATAGTGTTATTATTGTTATCTACTGCAAACTCCTCAACACTCGACACCATCAATGCGCTCTGCTCTCCCTGCGAAAGGAAGTAAGCCACAAGATCACGTGCTGTACCGATATGCGACGCTGCATCTATACGATTAGGTGTTAAGCCTATCTCTAGTGCATAATCTTCTTCTACCTTAAAATACTCTTTCGCTGCCATGCCTACTACCGCATCACTATCAAGCTCCATAATACCATCATGTCCTTGACCTAGCCCTATTTCATCTTCAGCACATAACATCCCTAGCGACTCAACACCACGAATCTTACTCTTTTTGATTTTGAACGACTCAGCGTCATCAATAGGATACAATGTAGCCCCCACTTTAGCAACAATAACTTTAAGCCCTTTAGCTACATTTGGAGCACCACAAACAATCTGCACAGCGCCCTCGCCATACTCTACTGTTGTTACAGATAGCTTATCAGCGTCAGGATGTCTTTCACAGCTGAGCACCTCGCCCACAACCAAACCTTCTAAACCACCTTTTATAGTTTCAACTTTTTCTACACCTTCGACCTCCAAACCTATGTCTGTTAATATTTCTGCTACTTTGTCTGCTGGAAGCTCTGTTGCTACGTGTTTCTTTAACCAATTGTACGATATTCTCATTGCTAGTGATTGAATTATAATATAGAGTATTTATACTAAATTAAGATGCTATATGCACCCAATTGGGGCACAAGATACAAACAAAATTTTGTATATAAAAAAAATATCTTACCTTTGATACGATATAAAAGTTGACTGCATAGCACAAAATGTACATAACAATTTATATATCAATTAAATAACTCTTTAACAAATCAATTATCATGGACGATGATCCGGGGCAATATTGCAGCTATTTCTTACCTAAATACAGCACCTTTTGTATTTGGGGTTAATCACGCATCTACAATTTTGCGTGACAAGCTGTTATTAGATATACCCTCACGCTGCCTTGAAACCCTTACCAATAGACGTGCAGATATAGGACTTATTCCTGCTGCCGACCTACGCCACCTCTCTAACGATTATAGAATCATCACCTCTTTATGTATAGGGGCTGAATCTTCAGTGCGTACTGTTGTGATATTATCAAACTGTAAGCTTCAAGATATCGAGCGAATACACCTTGACTCACACTCACACACCTCTGCTGAGCTAACAAAGCTACTAGCCCGAGAGCGTTGGAACATACAACCTACATATAAAGAGCTCACCAACCTCAGTGATATAGATACAAACTCTACCACAGATGCTTACCTATTGATAGGCGACAAGGTTTTTGACTACGAAAATAGCTTCACCAATATAACCGACCTAGCCACCGAATGGATATCACACACAAATTTACCTTTTGTGTTTGCGCTATGGGTAGCACATAAAGATGCATCAGATGAATTAGTATCTTCGCTCGAAGAGGCACTAAACTACGGTGTAGAGCACATTGACGACGTTGTAGACTCTATATCTACATCGAAAGATAACAAAAAGCTCAACAAAGAGTATTTAACAAAAAACATAAGTTACAACCTTACCAGCGAGAAGTTGCTAGGTTTAAAAACATTTATTAAAAAAATACC
>CAMQVM010000192.1 GCA_947038135.1 uncultured Rikenellaceae bacterium | reverse complement strand
TTTTTAAAAAGCGTAAATAAAAATTGTATTACCCCAAAAAACAGCTATATGTTCTGTTTTTGGGGTGATTTATTAATAAAAACCACACCTAAATAGTTGAAATAAGTATATTTAACGTTTTGCGAATTTCCCTAAGTAGCATACATTAGTGTGAGGCTGAATTTTAATCCCGAAAATGATGCAGCAGTTCGAAATTTATAAGCGGTATCATAATGTAATTAATCTTCAATACTAATAGTGTCACCTAAAAATTTAGGCTCTCTATCAACTATTATATCTAAAAACATCTTTACACGTGCTAGCTTTTCACGCAATTTAACTTTTATACCACTACGTCTGCTTAAATCTCGTGCGTTATAACCATACGCTTCAAGGTCGGTAGATTGTGCTATATATATAGCTCTTTGGTTGTGAAATTGCTGTGAAATAATGATAAATCTATCTTGACCGAATATCTTTTTCATGCGGTGTACAGAGTCGTAGGTGTTAAATCCTGCATAGTCGAGGGTTATTTTATCTTCTGATATACCTCTTATTACAAGTGCATCTTTCATGTCTTGTGGCTCATTATAGTCTTTGCGTGAGTTATCTCCGCTGATTACTATATGTGATATTTTACCACTGTTATAAAGATTTTCAGCAGCATCTAACCGATATGTGAAATAGAGGTTTGCTCTCCCTGATGAGAGCTGTTTTGCTGTTCCAAGTAGTAGGGCAGCTTTACATTTTGGTATATCGTCGGTGCTGGTGTATATATATTTCTCAGTTGCTTTGTCGGTTTTGTAGTCTGCTATAAACACTGCTAATATGCATAATATTACACCTGTAAGAGTTATGTAAATTAATTTTTTCTTTTTTTGTCTGTTAGGTTTCATCTTTTTTTTTGAATTATTTTTGTTGTAAAGTTAAATGTTTTATTTTGATATGCAACAACTATTTTGTAGTAATAGTTAAATGTAGGGTAGTGGTATGTACAGTAAATTGTCTTGTGGTGGTATATTATTAGGTGTGATTAGTGTGTCAAAAAGTAAATGTTTGTAATTTTATGGCTTGATATTGTTATTTATTAATTTATTTTATTATATTTACATCATAATTATTAAAATAACTACAATGTTTAGCAAAATATTTCATTTTTATATCGATGGTTTTCGTAATATGAAAGTAGGAAAAACATTATGGATGCTAATTCTAATCAAGCTATTTATAATGTTTGCCATACTTAAAGTGTTCTTTTTTTGTAGCAAAACCCCCGATTTTGGGAGTTCAAAAGATGAGGCTATCTATTATCGAGAACAATTTACCAACTAACTAACAACTAAGTAACATAGATAACAATTAATAACAATTTAATCATTTATATCATTTCCTATGCTTGAATTAATTGAATGGTCGAGAGCTCAATTTGCTCTGACAGCGATGTATCATTGGATATTCGTATCGCTAACCCTAGGGCTTGGCTTTGTGTGTGCCATTATGGAGACAATATACCTGCGTAAGGGTAAGGATCCAAAGTGGAAAAGTGCCACAAAATTTTGGATGAAACTATTTGCAATAAACTTTGCCGTAGGTGTTGCAACAGGTATCATCTTAGAGTTTCAGTTTGGAACAAACTGGTCTAACTACTCCTATTTTGTAGGAGATATCTTTGGGGCTCCGCTCGCTATTGAGGGAATATTTGCCTTTTTTATGGAAGCTACATTTTTTGCCGTTATGTACTTTGGGTGGGATAAAGTGTCTGATAGGTTTCATCTTACTGCAACATGGTTAACAGCGTTTGGTGCGGTGTTGTCTGCAATTTGGATTCTTGTGGCTAACGCATGGATGCAGCACCCTATTGGTATGGAGTTTAATATCGAAACTGCTCGGAGTGAGATGGTAGACTTTGTTGCGATTGTAACCTCTCCTGTGGCGATAGTGAAGTTTTGGCACTCTATTATGTCAGGGCTTTTAACTGCTGCAGTGTTTGTTACTGGTATATCGGCATGGTTTTTACTTAAAAAGCGTGAGGTTGACTTTGCCTACAAAAGTATAAAAGTAGCAGCTATATCAGGTTTGATTGCCACTCTTGTAGTTGCTTATACAGGCGATAAATCGGCGGTGCAAGTTGCCAGCCATCAGCCCGCTAAATTTGCTGCTTTTGAGGCGCTTTATCAAGGTAAAGAGGGTGCCGATTTAACGGTTATTGGGCTTCTTAATTCTGATAAAGAGGTGAACAACGATGAAGATATTTTTAATGGTGAGCTGAAAATAGATCGTGTATTGTCGTTTATGGCATTTCATGATATCAATGCGTTTGTGCCTGGTTTCAACGATTTAGTATATGGTAATGAAGAGCAGGGTATTATTTCAACACAAGATAAGATGAATAGAGGTAGAGTTGCTATTCAAGAGATCAAAAACTATAATACAGCTGTTAAAAGTAAAGATACAGTTAATATAGAGCGCATAGCGGGGCTTTTTGACAGGTCGACAGAGTCGGGAAAAACCTTTTATGACACGTATGCTAAATATAGTGGATATGGTTATTTAAATGCTCCTGAAGATATAATACCTCCCGTAGGCTTAACATTTTACAGCTTTAGAATAATGGTAGGGTTAGGAATATATTTTATATTTATGTTTATTGCGGTGTTAATACTTCAACGTAAGCGCAGGCTTGAAAAATATAAGTTTGTACTGTATATTTTAATATTTTCTATACCTTTAGTTTATGTTGCATCTCAGGCGGGGTGGGTAGTGTCGGAGGTTGGCAGGCAGCCATGGACAGTTCAAGATCTGCTTCCTGTATCTGCTTCATTGTCGAGCATCAACTCGGTAAATGTAATGGTTACATTTTTTATATTTGCAGTGCTATTTACTGTTATGTTTATTGCAGAGGTAAGTATAATGCTTAAGCAGATAAAAATAGGACCTAAAAAGGATTAATCAATATTAAAATTTATATATATGGAAACGTATTCATTATTACAGCACTATTGGTGGTTTATAATATCACTACTCACAGGAATATTAGTATTTATGCTATTTGTGCAAGGTGGGCAAACTTTAATATATAGCATTGGTAAAAAGCCTGAGCAGAGAGATCAGATACTTGGTTTCTTGGGGCATAAATGGGAGGTTACATTTACCACCCTTGTAACGTTTGGAGGTGCATTTTTCGCCTCGTTCCCTCTGTTTTACTCCACCAGCTTTGGCGGTGCCTTTTATGTTTGGATGGCTATATTATTCTTTTTTGTTATTCAGTCGGTGGGCTACGAGTTTCGCAAAAAACCATCGAATATACTTGGCGAAAAGACTTACGACTGCTTTCTGTTCTTGAATGGGTTGTTTGGAACAGTGCTTTTAGGGTGTGCCGTGGGTACACTATTTACGGGTGGTGAGTTTATTGTAGATAAAGGTAATATTGCTAATATTACAGGACCAAATGTAATATCTATGTGGCAAAATCCATGGCTTGGTCTTGAAGCGGTGCTTGATTATCGTAACGTAGCGCTAGGACTTGCTGTTTTCTTCCTGTCTCGTGTTATGGCTATTCACTACTTTTTTCACTCTATTGAGAGTGATGTGCTTAAAGAGAAGTCTAAAAAGCCATTAGTAATCTCATCTATTGGGTTTCTTGTCTTCTTTTTGACCTTTTTTATCTCTTTAATATTCAGTAGTGGTGTTGGATATGATGCGGTGTCTGGTGGATATGTTCGTGAAGATTTTAAATATTTGACAAATATGCTTGAAATGCCTATTATATCTGTTGTGTTGGTGATTGGTGTGCTTTTAGTGCTATACTCATTATGGAATGGAATCGTTAAGCAGAGCACTAAAGCGATATGGTTTAGTGGGGTAGGGGCAATTGTTACTGTTACAATGTTAATGTTGCTCGCTGGCTTTAATAACACTTCATATTATCCTTCATTGTCAGATGTGAACAGCTCGCTTACAATAGCTAATAGCTCATCTAGCGAGTTTACATTGACTGTTATGAGTTATGTATCTCTTATTATACCGTTTGTCGTGTGGTATATTTGGTATGCTTGGAAGCAGATGGGGCGTTATAATAATAATGGATATTAAAAATAGTTGGTTTTCCGTTTAATCATGAATGAATAGCACTGATGAAATTATTTTATCAGTGCTGTTTTTTTAGTGGATAATGCTATTTTTTTAATAATATTTAGTATCTTTGCAGAATGTTTGTTTATATGGTTATGTAAACTTGCTG
>CAMQVM010000191.1 GCA_947038135.1 uncultured Rikenellaceae bacterium | reverse complement strand
CTCCCTTCGGGAGCTGGCTAATTCACAAAACCGAGGTTTTGCGAATTAGCCTACTTAAATCCTAACCCTCAACTCTTTGCATTTCATTAATTTATAAGCAGTATCCTCCAGTTTGAAATTTATCTAGTTTGGCAACAGCCTCATTATAGGCACAAAACACATACCTAAATTACGACTTCTTACGGTCATCATAAACATACCAATACAACAAACCAACAAAAATAGCACCGCCAACAATATTACCCAGCGTAGCAGGCAGTAAGTTAGAACCAAAAAGCTGCATTATAGATATATCAGCACCGCCAAACATAGCAATAGGAATAAAAAACATATTTGCAATAGAGTGCTCATAACCAATAGTTACGAAGGTCATTACTGGCCACCATATACCAAATATTTTACCAGTTGTACTCTTAGAGGACATTCCAAGCCACATAGCAAGACACACAAGCCAGTTAGCCCCCACACCCTTCAAAAACGTAACATAAAAGGGGTTTGACACCTTAGCCGTAGCAACAGATTTCACACCTTCTGCCCATATATCATAGCTTAAAATGTTTGTAAGATGTACCATAAAATAGGCGAAAAACAGCGCACCCATAAAATTACCCATCCACACAAGCCCCCAGTTACGAACCATTACACTCCACCCTTGGCGACCACTCATTACATTAGGCACAAAATAGGCAGTATTACCCGTAAATAGCTCTCCGCCTGCAATTACAACAAGAATTAATCCTACGGGGAAAGTAGCACCCATAAGTAGCTTCACAACAGCAGGATTTTCGGCAGCAAAACCAGGAAACCCATAACCTACAATTATAGCAAGAAGCGAACCCATAGCGATATACGCCCCTGCTAAAAAACTAAGAACTAAAACTTTAGATGTAGAATACTCACTCTTTCGAAGAGCTGCCTCGCTGGCATATTTTACAATTTTTTGAGGTGTTAAAATACTCATATATACAATAGTTAAAATTAACTTAACATTTACAGTTAAGCGGTAATAGACCATACAAAGATAACTTTTTTAGGTTTTAAAATAAAAAAAATGTGTCTTTTTAATCTTTTTTTCGTATATTGCACCCTTAAATGGTATATGAATAAAGATATAAAAACTATAAAATTATTATAATATGAAACTATTTACAATTGCAGCCTCTATATTTATGCTGTCAACAACCACTTATGCTCAAGATTGGAAAGATTTGGAGGCACAAGCAAAAGAGAATAAATCTTTTGCAAAATATGGCACAATTAACCTACTCGATAGTATCGGGGTGGAGGTTAAAGATAACGGATCGGGCACTTTCACCATTCGTAAAATTATAAAAATACAGAATAGCTCAGCAGAGCTTACACACCGTATTATAAAGTATGACTACGACCCACTAACGGCATTTGCAGAGTTTAGAAATGTTACAATTTACAAAACCAACGGTACTAAAGTAGAGCTTGATGTAAAAAAAGCTAATGATTATGCTGCTCCTGCACGTGCTATATATTGGGGAGCTAGGCAAATTATGATTGAGCCAGGCAGACTAGAGGTAGGAGATATAATTGACTACACGATAGATAAAAAAGGCTTTACGTATGCGCTACTAAAAGATATTCCAAGCAACGATGATGATCGTTTTATACCACCTATGAGTGGACAATATTACGATATTGTACCTTTTTGGGTTAATGAGCCTACTGTAAAAAAGGTGTATAGGGTGGCTATACCGCTAGATAAACCAGTACAGTATGAGTTCTACCAAGGCGAGTGTGCTACATCTATCCGCCGAGACAAAACAAGTAATATATATCAGTTTACAAAGATGGATGTATTGCCTTTTCCGACTGAAAACAACATGGTAAACCTATTTGATGTTGCACCAAAGTTAATGATGTCTACTACCCCTACATGGGAGGATAAGTCAGCATGGTTTTATGGTGTAAACGAAGACTATGGTAGCTTTGACGCACACCCAGAGACACAAAAGATGGTTGACAAGCTTACAAAAAACTGCAAAAGCAACATGGAGAAGATAGCAGTGCTTACCCACTGGGTGGCAGACAATATTCGCTACTCAGGCATATCAATGGGTAAAGGAGAGGGATTCACCTTGCATAACACCGAGATGAACTTTGTTGACCGTGCAGGTGTATGTAAAGATAAAGCAGCACTACTTATATCAATGCTTAGAATGGCAGGTTTAGAGTCGTATCCAGCAATGACAATGGCAGGATCACGTATTGAAAGCATACCAGCCGACCACTTCAACCACTGTGTTACAGTAGTAAAAACAGATGAGGGTGTATATATACCTCTCGACCCTACATGGGTACCATTTAACCGAGAGCTATGGAGCAGTGCCGAGCAACAACAAAACTACCTACCTGGTACTCCCGAGCCGTCAGGGTTATGCCTAACACCAGTATCAGCACCTGAAAACCACTACCTACGAATTAACTCAACATCTACGCTTAATGCTAATGGCACACTTATAGGAGAGGTTACAGTATCGGCAGAGGGGCAATCAGATGCTAGTGTACGCCGACCTTTTACTACAGGATACCGAAGCCTTTGGAAGAGCGCCATGGAGCAAGAGCTAATGAATATATCACCTGAGGCGAAGCTTATAAGTGTAGACTATGGAAAAACTCCAGACAACTACCAACTAGCAGCTATTAAGATAACCTATAAATATCAGATTCCAAACTATGCCTTGATGGGTGATAATGAGATGATATTTAAACCACTAACAATGAGTGGGTTTTATAGCTCAGTACGCTCGCACCTACGTGTAAACACCAATATCGAGAGCCGCAAGCACGCCTTTAAAGATGCCTGCTCACGCCTGGTAGAGCTTAACGAAGTGATAACTCTACCTTTAGGTTATACATTAGTGCAAGAGAACAAAGCAGCAAACCACACCAGCCCAGCAGCCGATTTTACAGGCTCAATAGAGATGAAAGATGGCAAGATAGTAATGTCGCAAACATTAGCTTTAAAGAAGAGAGTGTATGAGGCAAAAGAGTGGAACGGTTACCGCACAGCAGTAGTTAGCCATAAGAGCTTTGGCGACGATTTAATAATTAAGAAATAATAAAACAGATATAGTAAGATGAAAAATTTAATATATAAAAAGGCACTATTGATACTATGCCTACTAATGGCAACAGTATCGCTAAAGGCATCAAACGAGGCTGAATATAAAAGCATAAACAAAGCGTATACATTAAATGCAGATGGCAGCTACTCGCAAAGGGTAATAAAAGAGATAAAGCTACTTACACACAAGGCATTCAACGACCTTTATGGTGAGACTTTTATAGTATATAACCCAAAAATACAGAGCTTAAAGATCAACGAAAGCTACACCACTCAAGCAGATGGCACGGTTATAAAGACTCCACAAAATGCTTTTAATGAGGTGTTACCTGCATCGGCTGCAAACGCACCAGCATACAACCACCTTAAAGAGATGGTTGTAACACACACGGGGCTTGAGATTGGGGCTACAATATATTTAGACTACACCCTAACAACAACACCTACATACAACTCACTTTTATCTTTCGATATCAACGAAGAGATTTCTGAGAGCTCACCAGTGAAAGAGTACACTATATCTATTACAGCTATACCAGGATCTTTAGCGCTAAACCACCAGCTAATAAACAGCAAGGTTAAGCCAAAGGTTAGCGACAATACTACAAAGTGGGTATTTAAAAATGTACCTGCTGCTGCACTAGAGTCATACAAGCCACAAAACGGCACTACACCTCACCTACTTGCTACAACCATTAAAGAGAATGCTGTTGCTGCAACATACACAAAAAGAGGTGATATAGAGTATAGCAAGTTAGCACAGAAGCTAACAAAAGATTCAAAATCGGAAGACGAGAAGATTGCGGCACTTACTCAATATGCAGTGCATAACACAAGTTATAGCCGACTTCCATTTGCATATCAAGACAACAGCGAACGCCGTGCAGAGGTAGTGGCAAAAAGTGGCTACTCTACAAAGATGGAGAGGGTGGCACTGCTTGGAGCTCTTTTAAAGGGATCAGATATAGCTTATGAGCTTGTTTTTGCATATCCTAAAGAGGTAAACAGCACAATGCTTACATATAGCACCCTTAAAGATGTTTTATTAAAGATTGGCAACAAATACTATAATGTATGGTCAA
Organism: uncultured Rikenellaceae bacterium; assembly: GCA_947038135.1. Taxonomy (GTDB): domain Bacteria; phylum Bacteroidota; class Bacteroidia; order Bacteroidales; family Rikenellaceae; genus CAMQVM01. Next base: position 78 of record CAMQVM010000191.1, on the reverse strand, counting down.
CCACTCCGATAGATATGTCTAGCAGATCAATGCTTGATAGCTACTATGGCATCAAAGGTGGTGTATTTGCTAATCTAC
>CAMQVM010000190.1 GCA_947038135.1 uncultured Rikenellaceae bacterium | reverse complement strand
AACCGATGGAGCTGAAGTATCTGCTCAAGCCAATGTGTTAGATAATGAAATATTAGAGGAGGCAGTATCAGCGCTTATTATGCTTGGATTTGCAAAATTGCCCTCTACAAAGATGGTTCGTTCGCTTCTTTCAGAGAATAAAAACTATAAAGTAGAAGATGTAATACGCCTATCTTTGAAGAAATTGTAAAAAAACAACTTTTTTACTAAACTACAACATACACAAAATTAAAGTATTACAAAAGATGTATGTTAAATAATTGTTAATAATAGGTTAAGTTATCATTTTTTAATTTACATTTGCGGTGAAAACAAATTAATAAGTTTATGGAAACAATTTTTACTGTAATCGTTATCATCCTTGCCATTCTTGCTATATCAGATTTGATAGTAGGGGTGTCGAATGATGCAACGAATTTTTTGAACTCAGCAATAGGTTCAAAAGCAGCACCACGTTATGTTATAATGACAATAGCTACGGTGGGTATCCTTTTAGGATCTGTATTTTCTAGTGGTATGATGGAGGTTGCCCGTAGTGGTGTCTTTTATCCCCACATGTTTACATTTGCCGATATCATGATGGTATTTTTGGCAGTGATGTTCACTGATGTAATTTTGTTAGACCTATTCAACACCTTTGGGCTACCAACCTCTACAACGGTATCTCTTGTATTTGAGCTTCTTGGTTCGGCTGTTGCTGTTGCAATGGTTAAGATGTTTCAAGAGAGCGGAGATGTTGCAACAACACTATCTCAGTACATCAATGCTAGTAAGGCTATGGGAATCATATCTGGAATACTCCTCTCGGTCGTCATTGCATTTACGTGCGGTACGATAGTGATGTTTTTAACCAGAATACTGTTCTCGTTTAAGTACAAGCGTTCATTTAAGTACTTTGGTGCTTTGTGGTGTGGTCTTGCGCTTACTGCTATCTCTTATTTTGTGGTTTTCAAGGGGCTTAAAGGCTCGTCGATAATGACACCAGAAATAATGAGTGTGTTAAATGCCAATATTGTGCTTATCGTTACTAGTATGATTGTGGCATGGAGTTTATTAATGGGAGCTTTACAGCTTACAGGAAAAGTTAATATTCTTAAAATTACAGTTCTTGCTGGAACATTCTCGCTAGCTTTAGCGTTTGCAGGTAATGACCTAGTGAACTTTATTGGGGTGTTTATGGCAGGTTTCGACTCATATAACATCGCCGCAGCAACTGGTGATATAAATATGACAATGGGCGACTTAACAAAGCCTGTTGTAGCAAATACAACTATTCTTCTTATTGCTGGCTTGGTGATGGGTATCACTCTATGGTTCTCGAAAAAGGCTCGCAATGTTACCGATACAGAGGTTAATCTTGCTAAGCAAGACTCTGGTGGTGTTGAGCGTTTTGGCTCAACTCAGGCTTCTCGAGGTCTTGTAAGAATAGCCGTAAATATAAATAAGGGTTTTGATAAATTGACTCCTAAAAGAGTTACTGATTTTATAAATAGCCGTTTTGAGCTTGCCGAAAATGAGGAGAATCAAGCATCATTCGACCTTATTCGTGCTACTGTTAACCTTACTGTTGCATCATTACTTATATCATTAGCAACTTCATTAAAGCTTCCTTTATCTACTACATACGTAACCTTTATGGTGGCAATGGGTTCATCTCTTGCAGATAAGGCTTGGGGGCGTGAAAGTGCTGTATATAGAGTTACTGGGGTGCTTACAGTAGTTTCGGGCTGGTTTCTTACTGCTTTTATAGCGTTTACTGTTGCTTTTGTTGTGGCTATTATTCTTATGTATGGTCAGGTATATGCTGTTATAGGTATCTCGGTTTTATGTTGCTACCTTCTATTTGTAAGTAGCGTGTCGCATAAAAAGAAGTCTAAGAAAGAGGAGCAAAACAATTTGGTTGCAAGCTCTGAAGAGGAGATCATCAGCAATTGCAAGCATGAGGTTTGTGATACTATGAAAAAGGTGATATATGTATACGATAAGACTCTTCAAGGTATCTTTGATGAAGACCGCAAGCTTTTAAAGCAGATGGTAAAAGAGTCTGAGGAGTTGTATAAAAATGCACATGAGCGTAAGTATACTATTCATAAGATACTATCGCAAATGAACGAAAACTATATATCTAATGGTCACTACTATGTTCAGGTTGTCGATTATATGAACGAGATATCTAAATCGCTTGTACATATCACAAAGCCTAGTTTTACCCATATCGATAATAATCACACTGGCTTTACTGCCGATCAAATCTCAGATTTAAAAGAGATAGAGGAGGCTGTAACAGTTATTTATGGTATGATTAATCATATGTTAAATACTAACGATTACTCTAAAATAGATCAAACTTTGCATCTACGTGATTCACTATTTGAAGACTTTGCTTCTGTTACTAAAAAGCAGATAAGGCGTATCAAAGGAGGTGATATATCTACAAGGGCTAGTATGCTCTATTTAGATGTTATTAGCGAGACAAAAACATTGATTTTACAATCTCGTAATCTACTAAAAGCGCAAAAACATTTCGTTTCTAAATAAAAAGTACTATCTTCGTAAGGTGTAAATCTCTAAAGAGGTTTGCACCTTACTGTTTTTCAGACGTTTAAATAGATTTAATAATATTTAATAAATAAAAAAATATGAAATTATTAGAAGGTAAAGTAGCACTTATTACAGGTGGCTCAAGAGGTATCGGAAAAGCAATATCTATGGTATTTGCTCAACATGGTGCATCGGTAGCATTTACAGATATCGCAGCGGATGAAAATTTCGCTAATACTGAGAAAGAGCTTCTTGCTCTTGGTGGAAAAGCTAAAGGGTATATCTCAGATGCTAGCTCATACGAAAGTTCAATAGCAACTGTTGATCAAGTGGCTGCTGATTTTGGGCGAATTGATATTCTTATCAATAATGCTGGTATCACTCGTGACTCTCTACTTATGCGTATGTCAGAAGATCAATGGGACCTTGTGTTAAAGGTGAACCTTAAATCTGCATTCAACCTTACAAAAGGTGTTCAGAAGTATATGCTTAAGCAGCGTAGTGGCTCTATTATCAATATGTCGTCGGTAGTGGGTGTGTCTGGTAATGCAGGGCAGTCGAACTACTCGGCATCAAAAGCAGGTCTTATTGGCTTCTCTAAGTCAATAGCACTAGAGCTAGGATCACGTGGTATTCGTTGTAATGCAGTTGCTCCAGGTTTTATCATTACTGAGATGACAGCAGCTCTTACTGATGAGGTTCGTGATTCATGGGCGCAGAAAATACCTCTTCGCAGAGGTGGTGCACCTGAAGATATCGCAAATACTTGTGTGTTTTTAGCTAGCGACCTTTCGGCTTATGTTACAGGTCAAGTGATAAATGTTTGTGGTGGAATGAACACCTAAATTTAATAGTGTGGTTTGTGGGTTGTGTTGTTAATATGTTCTTTTATTGCAATGTATATTTTATAAACTGCTCTAGGTAAGCTAACTGTTAAAGTGAGTAAGCTATGATTAAATATATAATAACCCCGGAAGATAGCGATTTTTCGGGGTTTATACGATTACAACCTCTGTGTAACATCATTATTAGTGCGGCAGGGCAAGATGCAGATATAAATGGTTTTGGTATTAACAGCCTGCTTAAGCGTGGGTTGTCGTGGGTGCTGAGTCAGCTATCTGTTAGGGTAGTGCAGATGCCTAAAATGGGTGATGCGATAGAGATTAAAACATGGATAGAGAGGGTTAATAGGGTGTTTACCCTACGTTATTTTCAGATTTACAATGGCAAGGGTGAGCTGTTAGTGGTGGCATCTTCACATTGGAGCATGATAAACTATAAAACTAGAGCTATACAAAATATTGTTACTGAGCTAGGTGGAGCTATTGAGGTGCAGGTGGTAGATCATGGTTTTGCTCCTCCTGTAAAGGTTGAGATGTTTACTTATGATACTAGCTTTAACAGAGCTATAAAGTATAGCGATATAGATATTAATAAGCATCTTACAGCTACTCGCTATGTTGATTGGGCGTGTGACACTGTTAGTGATCCTTTAGAGAAGTTTTCTAAAATTAAGCAGGTAGATTTAAACTACTATAAAGAGTCATTTATTGATGATACTATAACTATATGTAGCTTAGAGAGTGATGATGTAAACCTTTGTGCTTTTAAAGATGCACAACAGAAAGTTTTGTTTAGCTGTAAATTGACTTTTACTGATTAAATATAGATAGCGAGCATAATCTTATTGATTATGCTCGCTATGTTTATAGGGTAGGAGGTTACAGTTGTTTTTTTGTGG
>CAMQVM010000189.1 GCA_947038135.1 uncultured Rikenellaceae bacterium | reverse complement strand
ATTTGACAACTGATATAACTTAAATGTAGTATTTTCAGTAGTATAACCAGCACCCATAACTCCCTCTACATGGTCTTTACCACGATAATCAAGAAGTAACTGCACCTTAGCAACACCACGTTTTACACTCACAACAGTAGCACCTTTGATACCAGTTCCCCAAAAACCAACACCATACATAGGTAACCCCTTAGCAATATCTACAAGACCACCAGATGCAACATCAGTAGCAGTGGTAATCTTCAAAGCATCTTTCAATCCACTTTTAGCAACATTTAAGTTAGCTAACACATGGTTAAAAACAACACGAACATCATCACCAGTTACAATACTCTCACCTTTAGGAAATGACAACACCTTATTGTTATTCTCATCAACAGTAATAGCCGAAACATCAATAGTAGCACTATATTTAGGCAAAGCATCATCAGCCACATTTTTTGCATAAATAATAATAGAAGCGCTTTTAATAGCAACCTCAGCAGCTGCACCAGCTACACCAGCTGCACGAGTAACAATACCAGCATCTTCTTTTGGCATAGTTACGATAATAGATTGTGTTTCAGTTATTGGATCATTAGGATCAACGGGATCAACTCGATCAGTAGGTGTAGCAGCTTTATCGCACCCTACGAGCGCAAAACCAAGTGTAAAAAATAGGGTAAACCACAGCGTCCAAAATTTTGTTGTAGTAATTTTCATTCCATTTAAGTTTTAAATAAATATTAATATATATTAATTTGTTTCTGCAAAGATACGAAAATATCCTATAAATCAAATTATTACACAAACAAACAAACTTAAAATATTATATATTACACTATTTGACTACCCTAGCAACACCCCAGCAACAACGCTTCTTCTTCACTTTTTTTTAGAAAAAAAGTTGACAAAAAAATCGGCGCTGGAGATTTTGAGGCGAGAAGAAGCATATTTTCTAAATTTTCAGGACTCACTCCCTGCGGTCGCTCAAACAGCTGAAAATTCTTAACGAAAATATACTCCTTCTCTTATTTCCTCAAAATCCAAGGCGCCTAAACCCCTCTCGTAAATTGTGAGTCATTTGTCCTCTGTTTTGTCTTATTCTCTTGCTTCCTATTTATTTTAAGCCTGTGAGATTGGTGAATTTACCAAAAAGACCACCGATAAAAATAATTTTTATCGGTGGTCTTTTTTAGAGTCAGATAAAAATGACTAAGGGAATCATCGAACTCTTTTCTGAACTCTTTCATTTAGAAGCTTTTATCTTTTGATCATAATACTCAAATCGCTCTCTGCACAGCCTATGGGTAACCTCTTTAAGTACCTCGACACGCTCAAAGATATACTCTAACTCCTCTAATGTTACCTGAAATTTAGGGTTATATCGTGCTTCAATATAAGACTCACGTAACAATTTAAAGGTGCTTTTTTCAAACTCAGTATTCATAGGAAACACAGATACTAAATCTCGTGAATACTCCTTTGTTTTCGCGACAAAAACCTCTAAATCATGTAATTTAGGGCTGTAATTGTCATAAACCCCACTCAAAGAGCGATAGTAATTTTCGCAAGATTGATGAAGCTGGAAAGCTGTCATTGAATAAAACTTCTCGCCAAAATTAAAATATCCATTTCTTAAAAACACATCAGCAAACTCAATAAATTTATCATATTGCTCTTGCGCATTCTCTCTAATCTCCTCAGCAGATAAATCATGAGGTTCAGGCATAACAAACTCACCATTATCATAAAGCATAATCCCCTCAGTAACAATATCAGTGAAAAAAGGATGCCTTTTCTTTATACATTTAGATAAACTCCCTTCACTCTCAACAACAAATTGCAGTGGTGGATGAAGCCTTTCTCCAAATTCAGCATTATATTTTTCAACAACCACACCCGTAAGTCGTCGCTCTGCTTTATACATTTTTGACCTAGTATGCATCGTTGGCATAACAACCATAATATCAAAATCGCTTTGATAGGTGGTGCGTATACCAAATTCATACTTCTCATCATATATCACCGCTTTGCCTTTAGCATAACTGCCAAACAAAATAACCATTGAGCACTTAGGAACATACTTTGTGATAAGCTCAACAACAACTGTTAACTGCCTTTGCGTAGGTATTTCAAGATGTTTTATATTATCTTTAAACTTTAATAATTTAGCATATAACTCTCCTTGAACAGGCGAAACCACCCCCTCACAAACAGCAACTTGAGGCTCTATTTTTTTCACCTCTTTAATAACACTATTTAACTGCCCTATTGTACACGCTGAAAGATTGAGTATCTTATCAACAATAGATTGCGCCTCTTGATCCATACGCATAGGTAGGTATTTAGCATGCTCAATTAAATCTGTTGAGTCTTTTTTAGCATCTGACGAAAAACGACTAAGAAAACCAACAAAATCACCAAACTCTTTTCTCGACTGTGCTGGGCGATATTTCAGTGCTTTTACAAGCACTTTTATCTGCTCATCGCTCTGTGGTGGCAGCTCTGACAGATGACATATAAGCTCATCAATTTCACGCTGCGTATGCTTTGAAAGTTCATTGAGATATTTATTTGTCTGCACAAACCCCCACTTTATATTTTTAGTAACACTTTTATCAGACTCTTTCATTTTCGAGTATATATTATCATTATCACAAAGCCCAAAACACAAGCTTAGCGGGCAATTAATTTAAAACTAACGACGAGGGTGCGAAACACTAAACACCTTCTTTAACTCCTCAATAGAGTTATGAGTATAAATTTGAGTAGTTGTAAGACTTTCATGCCCTAACAACTCTTTGATATTTTCGATACCAACCCCAACAGATAACAGATGGGTAGCAAACGTATGGCGCAACACATGGGGGCTCTTCTTCCCCTCAACACCAAGAAGAGTAAGCGAGCTATTAACAATAGCATACACCGAGCTACGTGATATACGGCATCCTCTACTAGATACTATAAGAGCCATATCTTTGGGCTCTTGCTCTTTACGAATAGATAGATACCACCTTAGCTTTTGCTTTACTATATGCGGTATAGGAGATAGACGCTCTTTATTACCCTTGCCTAACACTTTTAGCTGCATCAACTCCATATCTATATCATCAATATCGAGCCCTATAAGCTCAGCAAGGCGCATACCAGTTGTATAAAATAGAAGTATAATTAAGCTGTCTCTCTCAATAGTAAAATCGTCTGATAGCTCAAGAGAACTGTCAAGCAACATTTGCGACCTGCTTTTCTCTACAAAATGCGGTAACCTTCTACCACTCCGAAGCGATGACAACCCTATAGTAGGATCACTATCTACGACCCCCGTACGACGAAGATACGAAAAAAGAGAGCGCAAAGACGAGATATGGCGAGAGGTAGAAGATGCTGCAAACTTATCCTCTCCCATCGCCATAATATAACCTCTTACCACTCTGTTATCTACCATTGATGGAGAGAATAGAGTATAATCTTCACAACCTATATAGCTGCAAAAATGTATTAAATCGTTTCGATAAGCTGCGGCAGTATGCTCTGAATAGTGCCTTTGCGCTAATAGATACTTTATAAACTTATCAATCAACAACCTAAAATATTATAAATCCAACACTGTGTTCCAACCATACTTATCTTCTTGCTCACCTTGACGAATAGCCACAAGCGCATCATACAACCTTTTTGTAACTGGTCCAACACTGTCGCCAAAACTATAAGATATATCAAGATCAAGATCATCAATACGACCAATAGGCGATATAACAGCTGCTGTACCACAAGCACCAGCCTCCTCAAATGTTGCTAGCTCCTCAACAGCTACTGGACGCTCTTCAACAATAAGACCTAGATCGGCAGCAATAGTTTTAAGCGACATATTAGTTATTGAAGGTAAAATAGAGCTTGATGCAGGTGTAATATACCTACCCTCTTTAATACCAAAAAAGTTTGCAGCACCTAGCTCATCAATATACTTCTTCTCCTTAGGGTCAAGATACAGCAAGTTATCATACCCCTTAGAGTGTACTACATCTAACGAATCAAGGCTAGCACCATAGTTTCCCCCAGCTTTAATATCACCAGTACCATTAGGTGCAGCTCTATCAAAGCTTCGAAGTATTGCTGCCGACATAAGGCTACTCTCTCCCTTAAAGTAAGGACCTACTGGAGTCACAAACATTATAAGCATATACTCACTAGCAGGTCTAACGCCCACCTCAGCACCAGTGCCAATTAGCAAAGGACGAATATACAACGAAGCCCCCGACCCATAAGGAGGTATAGACTCTTTGTTTAGCTCTACCACCTTTGTAACACAATCACAAAA